>JAIDUV010000001.1 GCA_029060025.1 Clostridia bacterium
AAGCGCACCGACTAAAGAGACGTACGGCTACGGACAGTTCTTGAAGAAACCTACGCCAGACCCGACAAATGGAGATATGTTGTTTGTAGGTTGGTACTTTGACGAAATCAGCATAGATGCGAGTGGAAACGAAGTAAAGACGACAAGAGCCTGGAGATTTAACTCTGTAGGAGATACTCCGCAGGATAGAGTGACAAGACCTTTGACGTTGACGGCTAAATGGCTTAAGGCAGACACGTTGGATTCTATAAAGGTAGAAGTAGACTCGTCAAAGAAGTTTACAGCGCAGACCAAGATAGGCGAGAATGACTTGGTAGTGACTGCGTACTACAGCGGAGTGTTGGACGGCATAACGGTGAAGCAAGACGTAGTGCTTAATTGGAGTCAGTTTAAGGTGAAGTATTCTACCACTGACGAGTTATTGCACGTGACGGACGGCGGATACGAAGTGACGGTAAGTTACCAATTTGGCTCTGGAGAACCAAAAGAAGCAAGTGTAAAGATAAACGTGTTGCCAATCACTATTAGTACGGATAAACTCACGTTTGCAGATAAGGTAGTAATATGTACGGACGAAGATAAGAATGAGACAATAGACCCAATCAAGGGCACGTTGCCAAGTCAGATAAAGAGCGTAGCGTACGTATATATGCTGGACGGAGTAGAGATACCCGAAGAAGACGTCAAGGGAATAGGCGAGTATATAGTCAAGGCAGTGTTCACAATGAGGTCTGCGGACTTCTACGCCGAGCCAATGACGGCAACGCTGAAGATAGTAAGACCGACGGAGTTAGAGAAACCGGTATTCAAGGGCGGAGCGGTATACGACGGAACGGAAAAGAGAGTCGAGGATTACTTGGACGGCTTTGACAGTGACTTTATGGAGATAATCGGCGAAGGAGCAACTGCAACCGATGCAGGAAGATACACAGTATACGTGAAGTTAAAGGAAGGAAGTTGGGCAGACGGCACGACAGGTAACGTGACAATCACTTGGACGATAGACAAGTCCACTTTGATACCCAACTGGGATAAGTGGGAGTTTGTTACGGATGGCGAGAGCGGCTACGCGCCGGTGATATCCGGAATGGCAGACGGACTTGCAAGCGGAGACGAGATAGATTACGCCAATGACTTTACATACAAGATATATGACGAAGAGGGCAACGAGATAGACGCAAGTCAAGTGTCTGAAGTAGGCTCGTATAAAATAGTAGCCACGATAAACGGAGACTTGGGAGCAAATTACAAGTTGGACGAAGTGAGCAGAGAGTGGTACTTCGTAGTCGTACCAAAGTCGGGAATGAGTATCTTGACGATAGAATGGGGCGAGACGCAGTTCCTATATGACGGTGAGGTACATTATCCGACGTACGTAGTCAAGGACAGAAACGGAGACGAAGTGACGGATAATGATATCCTGTCGCAGTTGAAGTTTACGGAAGGATACAAGACGAAGACGGAGAAAGGTACGTATACAATTAAAGTTACAGTAAGTGACACAGAGAATTACTTTATTCGCTCTGGAGCAGTATGTACGTTTAAGATAGTAGACGAGAATGGCAACGCTCCGGACTATGACCCAACCGATCCAAACCAAAGACCAAGCGGCAACGACCCGAGTAGCGGTAACAACGGCGGCGGAACGCTAAACTTTGGCAATATAGAGGAGTTTGTCAAGCAGTGGTGGCAAGTCATAGCAAGCGCAGTATCTATAATATTGATAATAATATTCTTATCCAAGACAGCGGGCTATGAGAGCAAGCGCAAGAAGTATAACAAGAAGGCAGAGAAACTGGAGAGCAACGTCTATGCGGTGGCAACGACAGGTTTGTTTGGCTTGGCAATGACGGCTTGGACGGCAATAGCGTGTACGTTGATGGGCTTAGCAGTGGCAAGTCTGGTGATAATGATAATAGCCAAGAACAGATGCAACAAGGCAGAAGAGAATTACGAAGATTGCCTTGAAGAGTACAACCGCAACCAAAAAGACCTTGACGAGCGTAAACGCGAAGAAGAGACGCGTCAACGCGACGAGAATATGCGAATGATGTTTATGAGTATGATGGGCGGTAATTCGGGCGGAAATGGCGGAATGGCTCAAGGTGCATATATGGGCGGAGGCTATGGCATAGGCGCAGAGGAAATACGCGGAATAATATCTGACACAGTGACGGCGCTTTTGCCGGGCGTTCAACAACTTTTGCCGCAACAAGCGTCTACTAATGACGAAGTGATCAAGAGCCTTGTAGAAGAACAAAAGGCAATGCGTAAAGTAATGCAAAAACTTGCTGAACAGCCTGCGGAGAGAGTTGTAGAGAAAGAGGTCGTAGCAAGTAATGCAAACGACGAAGCAATTCAAAAACTTATGGAGCGTAGCGAGAAGAATGACGAGCGAATAGCGGCTCTTATGGAGAAGATGATAGAACTTTCTGCAAATCAAAGAGTTGAGCCTCAAGTCGTTGAAAAGGTAATCGAGAAAGAAGTACCTGTTGAAAAGATAGTGGAAAAAGTCGTCGAAGTACCTGTTGAGGTAGAAAAAATCGTAGAGAAAGAAGTAAAAGTCGAAGTACCGATAGAGGTAGAAAAAATCGTAGAGAAAGAAGTAAAAGTCGAAGTACCGATAGAGGTAGAAAAGATTGTCGAGAAGGAAGTCAAGGTAGAAGTACCGGTAGAGGTCGAGAAAATCGTCGAAAAGGAAGTGCGCGTTGAAGTACCGGTTGAGAAGATAGTCGAAGTACCTGTAGAAAAGGTGGTAGAGAAGGTAGTAGAGAAACAAGTCAAAGTTACCGCTCCTGCAAAGCCAAAGGTAGAAAAGGCACCAAGACTTACACTAGACGAAGCGTACGCATTGCTCAGCAAGGAGCAAAAGAAATACTTTGACGGCTTGAGAGACTATGCACTCACAAAGTATAAGTGTAAAGAGAAGAAGTCGACTTACTTCGTGGTATACGGACTCACAAGTACAAATCCATTGTTGAAGTTGACAATAAAGAAAGACACAACGGTAGCGTTACTGAAGATGGAAGACGAGTATATGAAAGACATCAGAAGAGACGCAACAGGAGACGGCACGAAGGTAAAAGTCAAAGAGACGGAAGTAGTAGTAAGCGATAAGCAAGCCTTTGAGACAGCAAAGAAGATGGTGGACTTGAGAGACGACCAGATAGAGCGTTACCAAGATTTGCTTAGAGAGCAGCGCGCTATGAGAAGTAAGAAGTAAGAGCAACCGCATTAAGGCAAAGGTGGGAATTATTCCCGCCTTTTGTCATTGTTGCTCGCACCTGTTACTATAATGTCACATCGAGCGAAATCGAGAGGTATAATCCTTTTTATAATACTGTTGAGATTTCTCCACTGCAGTCGAAATGAAAAATCAAAAAGTAACGTCAAAATTAGGTTGAGATATATCTTGAATTAGGTTTTATTATATGGTAAAATCATTATATGAAAAGAAATTTAGACGTAAATGAAAATTTGAAGTTGTTTGAAAGAGTATACGACGATAGTGAAGTTGTTGACGTTGTGGCTGATTATATTCGCGACAATTACAACGAAGCGGCAAAATACAGCAAATTATTATTGAAAAACAACTGGACAAGGCTTGTCGGCAAGCCGCGGCTTTTGAGAATGGCGGCATTAGCGCTTTCCCTTGCCACTGCTAAGGAGAGATTTGAAGATAAGGGATTTGACGAACAGGTCTTTTTTGATACTATGTCAGATATAAAGATTTGGGGAGAAGACTGTCGCGAACATTTTGGCGAGATAGGAATTGACGAGATAAATTGGCTTAGGCTTCACGTAAATTGCAAGATTTTTAAAATAGGTAGATTGCAGTATCAACTGTGCAATTATTATTTTTACAGGAAAACAATCATAGGCGAATCTAAAATACGCTTTGGCGAAAAATGTTTTAACATTCATATCCCCAGAGGAGAAAGGTTGGATATGGATAATTGCATTAGGTCGTTAAATTACGCATTGGACGTACTTGGCAAAGCCTTTCCTAGGGTTAACAGAGATATTATGATGTGTCACAGTTGGATGTTAAGTTCATATAATTCGAGTTTTATTGACGAGCAAAGCAATATATCAAAGTTTGCCAAGTTGTTTAGTTTGGTTGGTGAAAGTCAATCTGCAAGCGAGCATTTGCATTGGATATTTGATGTGCGCGCTGACGAAAAACTCTTGAAGGACAATAAAGAAAAGTTGGGATATTATTATGATCTGTCGGACTTTCAGCCTAAGAGTTCGCTACAAAGTTTGGCGAAAGATTATATAATGAAAGGCGGAAATTTGAGTGACGGTAAGGGCGTAATTTTGACAAAAGATGTTGTTATGTGATGAGATTTTGTTTTACAATTGCTTGCTTGGGGGATATAATATATTGTATAAAAGCATTTGGAGGGCGTTATGCTTGTAGATGAAAGAATAAATACGCTGGCAAAAAATTTGATAAACTTTTCTTGCGAACTAAAGAAAGGCGAAAATATTTTAATAGAGGCTACCGGAGTGGACTATCAACTCGTCAACGCTTTGGTCAAGGAAACGTATAAGGTGGGAGCATATCCGTTTGTGGAATTATACGACAACAGAGTACAGCGTCAGATAATGATGGGTATGGATAAAGAATGTGCGGAGAGAATGAGCGACTTTGGTTGTTACAGAATGGAAAAGATGGACGCCTATATTGGTATCAGAGGCGGAGAGAATGCTTATGAACTGAGTGATGTGCCGGAAGATAGACGCAACGCATACAATATTTATTATTCGCATCCCGTGCATCACGAGAGAAGAGTTGCCAATACTAAGTGGTGTGTATTGAGATATCCTACGCAAGGTATGAGTCAGATGTCGGCAATGAGCACCGAGCAGTTTGAGGATTTGTATTTTGACGTATGCAATCTCGATTATTCCAAGATGGAAAGGGCTATGACTCCGCTTGTCGAACTTATGAATAAGACAGACAAGGTACGTATCGTCGGCAACGGTACCGACTTGACTTTTTCTATCAAAGGTATAGGCGCAGTCAAGTGCGCTGGCAGAAGAAACATTCCAGACGGAGAAGTATATACCGCGCCGATAAAGAACAGCGTCAACGGCGTGATTTCCTACAACGTGCCGTCTGTAAGCAATGGAATTAAGTTTGACAACATTACGCTCAAGTTTAAAGACGGCAAAATTGTGGATGCGACCTCTGACAATACAGAAGCCATCAACAAGATTTTTGACACCGACGAAGGCGCAAGATACGTGGGAGAATTCGCTTTGGGCGTGAATCCTTTTGTTACAAGAGCAATGGGTGATATTTTGTTTGACGAAAAGATAAGCGGCTCAATTCACTTTACTCCAGGCGCTTGCTACAAAGACGCCTACAACGGAAACAATTCTGCAATTCATTGGGACTTGGTGCTTGTGCAGACCAAAGAAATGGGCGGCGGAGAAATTTATTTTGACGACGTGCTCGTACGCAAAGACGGTATTTTTGTGCTAGACAGTCTAAAATGCCTCAATCCCGAGAATTTAAAATAAGCATAAGTTTTTATTTCACTCAAGGCGAAATTTTTTAAAAAAGTTTTGCCTTGAGCAACTCATTCTAGACGTATAAATTATATTTATAAATAAATTTTGAAATTCTAAAAAATCTAAATGTAAAATTTGCGTAAAAATAGTTATTTAAAAGCGCAATAAATTATCTAATAGTTATAAAATTGTATAAAAATACGTA
>JAIDUV010000010.1 GCA_029060025.1 Clostridia bacterium
ACGGTAGCGTTACTCAAGATGGAAGACGAGTATATGAAAGACATCAGAAGAGACGCGACAGGAGACGGCACAAAGGTGAAAGTCAAAGAGACAGAAGTAGTAGTGAGCGATAAGCAAGCCTTTGAGACGGCAAAGAAGATGGTGGACTTGAGAGACGACCAGATAGAGCGCTATCAAGATTTGCTGAGAGAGCAACGCGCTATGAGAAGCAAGAAATAAAGATAAATAGAACGCAAAAGCGTTCCATTTATCTATTAGAGACCTATTCGACTACGCTTACGCTCCGCTCAGGGTGACACGTTTAAAGCGAGAGTTGCGTATTAACGCGATATGTGGTAGTAACGCGTTATTGCGTTATATTGAGGGTAGCGTTTATAATGTCATTGACGCACGCGCTATAATATGTCATTTCGACCGTAGCGAAGCGAAGTGGAGAAATCTCTACAAATTTAATAAACGGTTGAGACCTCTCGACTGCGCTCGAGGCGACAAAAGTTGGTTGAGTTGACAAATACTGTATGTTACCTTTAGCGAAACGTAGTTAGTCGTCAATTAAATTTCTCGACTACAGATGGTATCTAAAATACAAAGAGCCCGAAATTTATTCGGGCTCTTTGTATAATACTGAATTTAACGATTTTAATTATTTGATGAGGCGTCGTCTTTATACTTATTGTCAATAAGTCTTACGAGTTCTTTTACCACTTCAAAGCCCTTTTCAAGGGTGTCGATCTTGAGGTTATCCATACCGTCGTTGGTGGTGTGGTAATAATCTGTCGGACGCGGATCTTGAGCGTTGATGGTGATGGTTTTTATTCCCGCCTTTGCAAATGCAGTAGAGTCGCTGCCGCCTACTGGATTTTCGATAATGTGTGACTCGACGCCGCAGTTGTCGATTGCTTGCTTTGACAATTCGGTAAGTTCTTTGTCAAAAGGAACAAATTGCAAAGTGTCCTTCTTTACGACGTTGAAGTGGTCCATATCTCTGAATGAGTCAAGGTTGAGCGCGTATGTATTTTCGTTGATAAGTTCTTTATCGTCCTTATGCGCTTTTACAAAAGCCATTGCGCCTATCAAACCGCTTTCTTCTGCTCCTGTGCCAAGTACTATGAATCTTGCGTCCTTTGCTATTTCTTCTTCGTCTTGTTGGAAGTGTTTTGCTACTTCTATCGAGGTGGCTACACCGGATAGATTATCCATTGCTCCCGGCGCGGCAACCTTCTTGTCATAAGAGAGGTACTGCGTCAAGAAGTAAAAGCCCGGTAAGCAGAGCAGTGGCAGACAATACATTACGATAGTAGCGATATCTTTTCCGTCGTGTACGTTTGACGATACGTTGTTGAATACCGTGCTCAAGCCCATAAATGAAATGCTTGTGCCTGCTTCAAGGACTATAGTTACTATAGATAATATCATAAGAATTACTACGCTCAATACGCCAAGTCCAGTCTTGATCATCATTGTATTAGGATTTCTGTATGAGTGTAACCAACACCAACTGCTGTCCACGTGCGCAGACAAAATGATATTGTATTTTGCATTGCCCGACTTGGGCGGAATTACTGCGTATACGTTTTGAGAATCGTCTTTTGGAAAGAGCGGATCCAGCAGATGGCTATAATAAAAAATATGAGTCAGCGCAAATAAAAGACAAAACGCCGAAAGTATCAAAGATGCAATAGGCGAAAGGTAAAATGCGCAAAACGCTACGAAAGCCACCCAACCCAACCACGGTATCGCGCTTATGCAAGCGTGTCTTGGCGTCTTGAACTTTTCTGTGACGGCGGTGGCGCCAAGTTCTCTTTCGATTTGATCTGCAATGATCTTTGCGCCTTGTTTTTCTTCTTCGCTGCCGGGCAGTCTCGGCCCGGTAATGTCAATGACTTCTTTTATGAGGCCATACATCTTTTGTCCGTGAGGATATCGGTTGTCTTCCATTTTGGGAACTCCTTGTGTTTTATCTTTTATAGTATAGCATACATATTGTTTGATTAACAAGACAAAAATTAAAATAATTATCAAAAAAAGTTGGTTTGTAAAATAACGTACTTTTCTTCGACATTTGTCAATCATTATTTTGGAAAGTTTATAAAAATTTTATATAAAATGCTCAAACTATTTTTATGTGAATATTGACAACAATCAATTAAGTATGATAAAATTTATATGAAATATTTTAACTTCAAGGAGGCAAACTATGAAAGTTACTTACAAGCCGTTGCCGGAAAAAGTTCA
>JAIDUV010000011.1 GCA_029060025.1 Clostridia bacterium
CTATTAAAATAATAGGCGTTAGTTTTAATACATAATAATTATATATCTAAATTTCTATAAAAGCAAGTGTTTTGGAATAATTTGACGAAATTTGCAATATCTACATCTGCAATGTAGAATTTACAAAATTGTTCAACATTTGACGCCTATTATTTTAATAGTTGTTAATTCTAATACAATATTTTGCCCAGTTGATTCATCATATTTTTTTTGTGTTCAAGCAACGAATGAGCATATCTGTTAAGCGTTATTGTAGGTGCTTTATGTCCTAAAATCTCAGACAAAGTTTTTACATCCATACCACATTCTAGTGCCCTAGTAGCAAACGTATGTCGCAAAGCGTGAAATCCTCTATGTTGAATATTCAATTTTTCTAATAATGAAGAAAAATTACGTTGATATGTTCGCATTGAGACTGCTCCTTTTTTGTCGGATATAAAAAATTTACTAGTACTCGACTTTTTATAATTTTTTAATAACGGAGTCAATTGCTTGGGTATAGGTATTTTTCTATTTGAAGACATTGTCTTTGGCGAATCAACGATTCTTCCGAACTGTCCATTGCTTTTCTTTCCATAAAAACAGGTTTTTGTTACAGATATTATTCCATTATTTAAGTCTAAATCACTCCATTCTAATGCAAGCAATTCGCCGATTCTCAAACCTGTATAAAGACAAACTACTACACCTATTAAATTACTCTTTTTGCTATCAAAAACATAATTTTCTATTTGTTTTTGTTCAATTTTAGAAAAACATTCTATTAGTTTTTCTTTGCATTTAGGGCGTTGAATTCCGCTTGCTACATTTGTTGGTATTATCCCTACGTTACAAGCGGTTCGAATTGACAATTGCAATACTGTAATTATTGAATTAACTGAGTTTGACGCTAATCCACGTCCTGTTTTTTTATTGCCACTCTGTAATAATTGCGTTATAAATTTTTGAAGTCTGATTGAATTTAAATCAAAAATATTTATATGACCCAATCGCGGGATTATATGCTGATTAACGATTTCTGTATACGCTCTCAATGTCCGTTCTTTTGTCGCAAATTTTACATAATTTTCTAGCCACTCTTGTAACCATTCACCATAATTCATTGTTAGTTTTCTCCTCTTTAGTTTTTTAATATTATAATAACTTCAAAATAACATTCTCTAGACATTTAATTTTACAACTACTTAACCTATTTTTTATAAAAAATTTTTAAAATTCTTATCATTTCTATTGACATTATGTATATAGTGAATTATAATCGACTTGTTTAATAATTCTAAACTTTTTGTTTATCAAAACAAAACCTTTTAAAAATTTTGTTTAGAATTACTAAACCGACTTTGAGATAACGCAATCGGCGAATTTTGATGCTGTAAAAAGGAACGTTTACGCTTGCCGTAACGACATAGGAGGACAAAATGGATCTGGGAGTAAAATTGAAGAGATTGAGACTTCAATGCGGACTTACTCAAGAAGAATTGGCGGACAGATGCGAATTGACGAAGGGATATATATCCCAACTTGAAAACAATCTCACTTCTCCGTCTATCGCGACGCTGATGGATATACTTGCGGTGCTTGGCAGCGACCTCAAGTCATTCTTTAACGAAGAAGTCGACGAGCAAATCGTATTCAAAGAACAAGACTTTTTTGAAAAAGAAGACGACGGCGAACTCATAACTTGGCTTGTGCCTAATTCGCTCAAAAACGAGATGGAACCAATCTTGCTCACCCTTCAAGCGGGCGTAAGCACGACGGAAGATATGCCACACGAAGGTGAGGAATTTGGATACGTACTGCAAGGACAGGCAATATTGCATCTTGGTAAAAAAGAATACGAAATCAAAGCGGGCAACTCCTTTTATTTTACCAGTAAGAAAAAACACTATATAGAAAACAAAAGTCAAGAGACGACAAAAATACTTTGGGTATCTAGCCCACCGACTTTTTGATATCGGGAGAACACAATGGAAAACAATAAAGAATACATCATTCAACTTCAAGGACTTACAAAACAATACGGCAACAAAACAGTCGTAAACAATATCAATCTCAATATCGAAAAAGGACAGTTTGTCACTTTCTTGGGACCTAGCGGTTGCGGCAAGACGACGACTTTGAGAATGATTGCTGGATTTGAAATACCCACGCAAGGCAAAGTGCTTTTTGACGGCGAAGACATTGCCAAATTCCCGCCGCACAAGCGCCACGTAAATACGGTATTCCAAAAGTACGCGCTATTCCCCCATCTCAACGTATTCAATAATATTGCTTTTGGTCTTAAACTCAAAAAGATAGAAGTGTCGTACAAAAAGAAAAACGGCGAAAACGCTACGAAGCAAGTCAAACTCAAAAACTTTTTGATTGATCCCAATACCGGCAAGCCCGATTTCTCTATTGCAAGCGAAGATTATTATTCTTATATTGAAAAAGGCTACGTCAAACTCTGCAAGATTAAGAAAAGCGTAAACAAAATGACCAAAAAAGGTCGCGTGAAAAAAGAAGTCAACGGCTATAAGTATTATATTGACGAAAAGGTACGTCGCGCGCTTAAGATAGTTGGGCTAAGCGATTATGAGACGAGAGATGTAGATTCACTCTCCGGCGGTCAACAACAAAGAGTTGCAATCGCAAGAGCCATTGTAAACGAGCCTAAGGTACTTTTGCTTGACGAGCCGCTCGGCGCGCTCGACCTCAAGATGCGTCAAGAAATGCAAATCGAATTAAAAGAAATGCACAAAAAACTCGGTATTACGTTTATTTACGTCACGCACGATCAAGAAGAGGCTTTGACAATGAGTGACACCGTCGTCGTAATGAAAGACGGCGAGATATTGCAAGAAGGCACTCCTATTGATATATACAACGAACCTAAGACGGCTTACGTCGCCGACTTTATCGGCGAGTCCAACATACTTGACGGCGTTATGATTGACGACTATAGAGTAAATATCGTAGGCTCGGAATTTAAGTGCGTAGACGCAGGATTCGGTCAGAATACTCCGGTAGACATCGTCATCCGCCCCGAAGATATCGAAGTCAAGAGCAAGGAAAAAGGCATAATCACCGGCGTGATAAAATCGAGTATGTTCAGGGGCGTGCATTACGAAATGGTGTGCGAATGTAACGGCTATGAATTTACTATTCACAGCACTGTGGAAGCGCCTATAGGCAAAGAAGTCGGTCTGTACGTCTCCCCCGAAAATATTCAGATAATGAATAAAGAACACGTAGATAATACCGTGCCGGTTACGTTTACGTCAAATACGACTTTTGACCTCTACGGAGGAGAATACGAATTTGATCCGACAGCGCTCTTTGACAACTGCGCTTACGACAGCGAACAGGACGTATTGACTATCGACGGCGAAGAGACGACGCTCAAAGGTCAAGAAGCGAAAGTGCGCTTTGCCTTCACCGATATAGATATGACTGACGACGAGTACGCCGCTCCTCTTGCTGGCAACGTAGACAGTATGATATATAAGGGCAAGAATTACATCGTCGATATAAAGACGGACGACAACCACCATATCTACGCTGATACGGAATATCTTTGGGACAAAGGCGACAGAGTTGGCATAAAAATTGACAAGTTCCAACTTGTATCAA
The DNA here is from genome assembly GCA_029060025.1 of Clostridia bacterium. Lineage (GTDB taxonomy): Bacteria > Bacillota > Clostridia > Christensenellales > UBA3700 > RACS-045. The sequence continues at coordinate 3,613 of JAIDUV010000011.1, forward strand.
TCAAGGAGGGCGAGTGATGTTCAAAAAATCTTTAGCAATCCCCTACGCGCTCTTTATGGCAATCTTCGTATTGTTGCCTCTCGTATTGGTATTGGTATTTGCCTTTATCGACGCTAGCGACGGCTCATTCGATATGGTGACCAACTTCAAAGAACTTGCAAAAGAACAGGCGCTGGGCAAAGTAATAGGCAATTCGCTTATCGCAGGACTTTCGACGAGCGCGCTATGTCTTTTGATAGGCTACCCGATAGCGTATTATCTCACAAA
>JAIDUV010000012.1 GCA_029060025.1 Clostridia bacterium
AGCATTAAGACAAGCGGGTTTACTATTAAGTACGTCAATCTTGAGAATAGCGCAGAAAAAGAATACGAAGGCAACGCAACTACGTATAATTACAAAGACACTACGCAGTTATATACGCCTACGGCGAAGGATAGTAATCACGTCTTCGTAGGCTGGACGTTGGATAAGAGCGGAGAGGGAGCAATATACAAAAATATCCCTATAGATTTATACGGTGACGTAACAATGTACGCGGTATGGGACGTACCGCAAGCAAGCGTGACAAAAGAGAGCATAATCTCGGCAGAGAGTGACGGCGCGTTTAGCAAAGAATACAGTCAAGGCAGTTCTCTGACAATGCGAGGAGATATATCCGTCACGAGTATGACGAGTCCTGTCATTCAATACAAGTGGCATAAGAACGGAGATACAACAATACTCGGCACTTCGTCGACTTATTCTATAAGCAACGTGTCGGAAACAGGAGACTACGTATTAGATTACGTAATTACGGACAGCGTAGAGCCATTGTGGAGACATAGCGGAAGCACGACGGCGCAACACGCGGAGATTACGCCAGGGCAGTTGTTTATCAAAGATAAATCGTTTGTTATAGATTCTACAACGCCCGAGTATATGGGTAAGAGATTGAGAGACATAAAGTTTAGCGTCACGATGATAGACTCAATGAGCAGAGAAGTTGAGGGCGTGGCAAGTTGGCAGACTGGAATAAATCAAGTAAAAGAGGGAGTCAACAAAGAAAAGATTACGTTTACGCCGACGAATGTCAATTACTCATCGACAGGCGAATATGAAGTGGAGTTCCAAGCGAAATATATTACGTTGACGTTCAATATGCCCGACGTAAGCGATACAATAGTAGCCAATATGACGTATCAGCAGACGTATACGACCAACAATATAGTGCAATCGTTCTACAGGGAGTATTCAGATAGATTGGAAAACAATCCAAGATATGCGCCGCTCAAAAATATGACGCCGATGTTTGACGGAGTCAAGATAACTGAGTATACAGGTCAGTATATAAACGTGCAGACGTCGCAAGAAATAGAGGTTGAGTTTGTAGACGCAACGTATACGGTGACGTTTGACCCTGACAATGGAGAGAAACCGTTTACCAATACTTCGCCTATATATTACAACAATAGAATAACGCCGCCTGACATACCGGTCAACGAAGACAAGTTATTTTTGGGATGGTACTTTGACGACATAACGGTAGACTCGACAGGCGCGACAGTGACAACCAACAGAGCGTGGAATTTTGACAGCGACTTTGTTACGAGAGATTTGAGATTGACGGCAAAGTGGCTTGACGCAGTGCTAGAATTGGACAGTATCACCGTTTCGCTAAATAAAGACGAATATACGGCATTGACTAATTTGAAAGCAGGAGACTTGACGGTAACAGCGTACTATAAAGGAAACGTAGATGGCTATGGAGAAGTAGAGCAAGAAGTAGAGTTGTCATTTGATCAATATAGTATAGAGTATGAGAATAAGATAGATTCGGCTTTACACGTCGGTCAAGGTAAGATAATAGTATCATATAGATATAAGGGCGTAACAAAGACCGCAACAGAAACGTTAAACGTAGTGGCAGTCAAGGTCGACACAAGCGGATTGGACTTTGGACAGAACGCTAACAATGAGATAACTCAAGAAGCCGACGGCACACCTAAGAACTTGCCTGAATTGGATGAGAGTGAGTATATCAATCTGCATATAGACAGTATAGAGTATGAGTATTACAGAGGAAGTACCAAGGTAGAGCCGGAAGACGTAGTAAGAGCGGGTGAGTATACAGTGAGAGTTATATTCACGACTTCGTCGGCGGATTACCAAGCAGACACTTTGGTATTGAAACTTATACTTGGCACATTTACCGAAGTGACGGTAGTATGGGATTATGACGCAATAAATCCGTATATGTACAATGGCAAAGCACAGGCGCCTACGGCAAAGGTATACAGAAGTAACGGTACTGAGATAACCAACATCACGTTGAAATACAGCGGAGATACCGAGGTATCTGCAAGAGGTAATTATACAATTTCAGTAGAGATAGTCGGCGGGTCGTATAAGATAATAGACGGAGAGAAATGCGATTTCTCTATCGTCAAGGCAGTGCTAGACGCTCCTACGCTCAAGGACGATATGAGTATAGTCTATGACGGAAGCGAGAAGAAGTTTGAAGATTACTTTGATATAGATACGAATTTAATAGAGATAGCCAGCGGCGGAGTGGG
>JAIDUV010000013.1 GCA_029060025.1 Clostridia bacterium
CTTTTATAATATATTAAATATGTTAAAAATTTTTTAAATATTTAATTCATCCAATAATTATAGACGATATATGTTTTCGTAGTTCAATGGATAGAATAAGCCCCTCCTAAGGGCTAGATTCGGGTTCGACTCCCGGCGGGAACACCACTTTTAAACGGTTTGTATTTGTAAAAAGTCCAACCGTTTTTTAATAAGTCAAGGATAAAAAACATTGCGTAGTGAAAAATGTAAGCAGATTATGCCCCTATTTAGATCTGACTGACATTATAAAGTTTTAAGTAATAATTTTTTCCGTTGACTTGCGATTTTCTTTGTGCTACTACCAACCGCCGAAAGGCAAAAATTAGAACAAAAACATTTTGGTTTTTAGGCAATATATGCTATAATATTATTGATTTTACATTTAAGGACAAATTTATGGATATAAAAATAAAATCTTTTATTGACGAATTACAAATTGAATTTATTAAAGAGCAACAAAAAGATTGGGCAGCCTTTCAACGCGATTTAGAAGATCGCTGTATTTCTGTTTATACTTTCACTCTTGCCACTCCTAAATATGCGGAATGGCGTTATAGTGTTAAAACATATATAAAAACCAACTATGCCGATTATGACATAGAAGAAATATTAGAGTTATTGGATATCAAGGAATTATCTGAAACAGAAAAAGATAGAATTGTTGGTCTGTTAACTGCGCTTGCAAGCCAAAACACTCCTAATTGTTCTATGCGAAGAATTGACGAATCTGGTGTGTTTATTAGTCATAGTAGCGAAGATAAAGAATTTGTAAATAAAATCTCTACTTTCTTCCAAACTCTTGGTATTAAAAGCGATAATATTTTTTGTTCCTCTATCGAAGGGCAAGGAGTTAAAAACGGTGAGCGAATTGAAGAAAAAGTTAGAGAACGTTTAATTTCATCTCAATTACTGTTTTATATAATTACTAAAAACTTTTTGAAAAGTAATTATTGTATTCAAGAATTAGGTGCAGGCTGGATTTTAAGGGACAGTCGTATAAATGGTAAAAAAGTATTTTTATTAAAACTTGATGATGTAAAAGCCGATGAGATTAAAGGATTTATAAATTCCGATTTCAAATATAGCGAATTAAATCAAGATAGTTTAACCGAACTAATTGATGATGTTTCAGAAGTCTTTAATGTTCCTTGTCGTAAAGCAGCAGATAACAATAGACTATGCAAATTACTTTTGGAGCAAACAAAAGAATTTGTGGAAACTGCTGTTCAACAAGCCGATATGGACGACAAAGAAAAAAATAGAATACTTAAAGAAAAACTTATTAAGAGCATTGAGAAACTGACACCACTTGAAAAAAGCATAATTGCTGAAATTTACTTCTCTGATGAAAAATGTATTGATTTGGATCTCAGTAGCGGAGTAACAATACAACTGCAAGAAAAACTTTATATTAGAAGATTAACGGAAGTGTCAACATGTGGTTTGGAGTTTGCATTCGGCTTACAAAAATGGATTGCAGATTTTATTGACGATAATCAAAAATTCCGTTCTGCATTACGAAGAATATATAATAAACAAAAATCCAACCCATATGATTATTAAAAAATCTGGTATAAAATTGGTATAATCTCGATTTGAAAATCAATTTACGATAGTTTTCAAGTTAAAAGTCATAACAAAAATGCCCGTAAAACTGCCGTTCAATCTTAAAATCAGTACGATTTCAGCAAAATAGCGACCTTTTGATACCATATTTGAAAAATAGGTGCAACTCCTAAGGGCTAGATTCGGGTTCGACTCCCGGCGGGAACACCATACTTATCTTTTTAAGAAATTTGCGTTACTCTACATCCTTGACAAAGCGGATAGGTCGTCAACAAATCGTTTATTTTGGTACGCATTGTAGCGAACGAGCCGCTGTAAAAATACAAAGCCGTCTCTTTTGGACCTTGCCAATAACTGTATAGTATCGGAGGTGTTTCGAGCAAGCGATAGACTTCGTCTACGACAAAATTTATGTCGCATTTTTTATATACTTCTTTAGGCAAATCTACGCCGTTGAGATATATTCCCATACCCTCAAGTTCGCCCAACGGATATTCTCTGTCAACTTTGCCGTCGTCTTTAAATACAGTAAGTCTGCTGCCTTTTACTATAGGGATATAGTGCAAAAGTTCAATTAGACGGTTGATTTTATCCTCATAACATTCCAAATATATTTCGCAACTTGCAATGCCGCCTTCCTTGAAAAAAACAGAATTTCCTCCGCAAACACTGCCCAACTTCTCTTTCTTAAAAACGCTTTTAAGTTGGTCCTCATAATACGAGACTCTGTGTTCGGGTTGAAATCTCGCATTGATATGCAATGTAGTCTTGATGATATTACTTTCTTTTTTAAACAGTCCCATATTAACCTCCCTCTCAAATTATACGCAAATTATTTATAATTGATTACGTTGAGTATCTTTGCAAAATCCGTATTAGTTTCCAAGAAATGCATACCGCCTCGCGAAACTATGGTCGTAGGATCGTCGACAACTTTTGCTTTCATCTTCATAAACTTGGATATATATTCGTCAAGTCCCGCCAGTTTTGCTCCGCCGCCGCACAGTACGATACCTTCGCCGACAATATCAGTGCTCAAATCTTCAGGAATTTGGAAAGACATATTATAGATAATATTGACTAGATCGGCAATAAAAGGCTCAATGACTCCCAAAATCTCTTTTGATGTGATTACCTCGCTTTGCGTCTTTGCAATGCCAACCTTACGGACGTTGACGCGCATAGACATATTGTTGTTGTCATACATACTGCCGAGTTCTCTTTTTATCTTCTCTGCCAATGAAAACGGTATGGTACTGCTCATACTTGTAACCATATAATCGGCAATAGCCTTGGTAAGTTTATCTCCGCCTATATCCACACTGCAACCTGTGACGATGCCGTCTGCGCCGACGATTGCAATCTCAGTCTTGGACGCTCCTATATCTACGATAAAGTGTCCTCTTCCATATCCCAAAGCGCCCGCCACTGCCACCGGAGATTCAAGCACGATTACTTCGCCTGCGCCTGCTTTACGCAAGACTTTTTCTATATCTCTCTTTTCCGAAAGTCCCACGCCTTGACCTACAAGCACGAGGGCTTTGATCTTTGGTTTAATAAGAGTATTGCCAGGCAAACAGCGGGATATATAGTCTTTGAGCATACAGACAGCCGCCTTGTCGTTGGTAATTACACCGCCGTCAACCGTATTGATAGTCTGATAGCCTTGCGACGGTGTCTTGAGATATTTTTCTACGCCTTTACCGCTTTCTACCAAGGTCATTTTGTTGTTTTTAGTCATTACGGTAACTCTCGACTCGTCACTGACAATAAGACCGCTACCCACCTTGTGAATGGAGGTAGTAGCGCTTCCTAAATCAATAGCCAATCCAATTTCGTTCATATCCCTGCTCCTGAGAATTTAATTTTGCCCAAATGCTCTTTTAGTTTTTCCATAGGAAGTCCTACGATATTCGTGTAACTCCCTTCGTACTTTTCCACGACTTCTTTGTCCTGTATGCCGTAACCGCCAGCCTTATCCATTGGACTTCCGGTGTCGATATACTTCCATTTCTCTTCCTCGCCAAGAGACTTAAATTTGACGCGCGACTTGTCGTAAAACGTATGTATTTTACCGTTATAATATATTGCAACGCCAGTATATACTATATGCCATTTTGACGACAACTCGTCTAAAAATTCTTTTGCTTCCCATCTATCCTTTGGCTTGCCGTATATCTTACCGCTCATATATACTATCGTATCAGCCGATATGATAAGAGCGTCAGCAAAACGTGTCGGCAAATTGCCAAGTTTGACTTTGGCAAGACGTTGACATACCGCATACCCTCTCGTGAGATCGCATCTCTCATCCACGTTTTGAGGCAATACCTCAAAGCCGTCGAATATCTCTCCCAAAAGTTGTCTTCGTCGAGGCGAGCCCGACGCCAAAATTACCTGCATAGCCCTCTTTGACGCATTATTTATTTTATTGTAACATAAAATAATATATCTTTCAACAAAAATTCAAAATAAAACGCCTATACGTCATTAAATGCGCCGCCATACGTTGAGTACAACTTATGGGGCGCACTTTCAATCAGTCGCAACTTTTGCTTAATTTCTCTATGAGCGTAGATTATAATATCTGGAGATTTTTCTTATACGCTCTTCTGAAATCTTGTATTGCCGTCATAGCGTCCTTGATTTCTAGCGAACAATCCTGTCCTTGGCTGTCAGTCTTCATAATAACGCTGTCACCAAGCACGTCGCAATCTATGCCCTTGATTACGCTTGACATACTTCTGTCAAAACTCTCGGCAATTCTCACGATAACACCCAGTTTGAGTATCGCGTCAAAGTCCTCTTCGGTAAGCAAATCTTTGTATCTCATAAACTCTACGGTATTGAGATCACCCTTGCGGTGCATCGACGCAACGAAAGCCGCCATAACCAAATCTTTGTGCGATATGCCATATAGATTTGAATTGAGTATGACGTAACTGGAGTGCTTGTGATGGTCATAATACTTTATTCTGTTGCCGGTATCGTGCAACATTGCCGCAGTACGCAATACTTTGACGTAAGAACGCGGTAGTTTGTGCAATACCTTGAGTTGTTTGAATAATTGAATCGACAAATTATAAACTTGCTCTGCGTGAGGAATATTCTCGCCAAAGAAGTTAAGTAGCGAATAGATGCTGTGTCCCAACACGTCGGAGATAGGCTTTTCATTAGTGGACGGCACTGCGTATCTAAACATTGCGCCCTCTCTCAATCCGCTTCCCGATATAACGATTTCGTCAACGCCGACGGTGTTGATAAATGCGTTGATAGCGGCGAGTGCAGATGGGAATATATCTGCTCTTACGCTTGACAGCCCCTTGATCTTCATAGTCTTGTCAAGTTCCAACGAGCGGATATTGCTGTATAGACTTGAAAATTCGCTCTTGCTCACCACATAGTTGTGCGCCATTGACAACGGATATTTCTTAAGCATTCTGCTGATTTTGCCTATATTTCTAAAAGACCCGCCTACGCCTATGAGTTTGGTATCAGGCAAAACGTCTTTGAGCCAATCAAGTTTTTCAAGTTCTGCCGAGACGTATTTTTCTATCATCTGGGACTTGTCCGCAGGTGACAAACCGTCCTGCTTGACCATATCAGTCAATACCACCGAGCCAAACGGCAATGTGACGGTATTGAGAATATTTTTGCGATTGTAATAAATAAGTTGGGTGCTTCCGCCGCCTATATCCATTATGATACCCCTTGGGATATCCATTGAATTTATCACGCCTTGGTAGACGAGTTGAGCCTCTTCGTCACTGTTGAGAACTTTGAGTTCAATACCGGTGCTGGCGTGAACTTCGTCAAGAAAACTGCGTTGATTTTTTGCCCTACGTACCGCAGCCGTTGCGTACGCATAAATTCGGCTTACGTTATTGGCATCGCAAAGTCTTCTAAACATCTTAAGCGTCTTTATCGTCTGGGCTATTCTTGCAGGCTGCAAAAATCCATCTATCTCCATATCCTGCGCAAGACGCACTGTCTCCTTGATGTCGTCGACAACTTGAAAGTAACCGCCTTTCAAAATGTCCACCAACACCAACCTCGTGGAGTTAGATCCCAAGTCGATAATAGCAATTTTATCCATATCTTTTTCCATTAAAACACTTCCCTGTATTAAAAAATTTATTTCCGTTGACATTATAACACATAAATCTTCCTTTTTCAATACCCATTTTTGAAAAAATTATATAAATCTCAAATCCAATGGGAATAAAATATCTGGAAATTTGTGCCATTATTTCTATGTTGTTAATTACTCAACGATATACTTTCCTCTTGCTTAACAAATTGCGACTTCAACTTGTCCGCATAAGAGAGAAGATAACCTTTGATTTCTTCCATAGCCTTGTTATATTTGGCTTGGTCTTTTATAAGCACCGGATCGGGTATTGCTTTATATCGACCGCTTGCAAGCACGCTGAGCAAAGCAAACTTCTTGTGAAACCTAAATGGCAAGAACCATTTGTTTGATCTTGTCATACCAATAATAATATCAGCATCCTTGAAATACTGCCTGCCTTTGCCCCACTTAAAAGTAGGCTTGTGCGACAGCACGTACTCTCTGTCAAATCCCTCGTCTGTCAACACTTTTTCCGACTTAGGATTTATTCTAAAAGACTTGTTGAACACCGCAGAACTTTTTACCCATTCGATGTTTTTCGACAAGACTTCGTCTTCTTGAACTATTTTTCTAAATACGTATTCGCAATAAGGAGACCTGCAAATATTAGACATACAAATAAATAAAATCTTCATAAAGTAATTATAGCATATATAAAGTCACATTTCAAGATACTTTTGCAAATATAACCAAAAGAAAACTATAAATATAAGGCAGGACTCAAGCCCTGCCTTGTACGGTATTTAATAGACAACAACTATATCACTACGCGCTCAAAAACTCGTTGAATTGAGCCTCAATTGCATCCAACAAATCACGTATTCTTCTCTCGTCTTCGTCGCTACACTTTTGCGCAATGCAAAGCGTGGTCTCGCCCTTGAACGTAGTGCTCGTAAGTTGAATATACGGCTTGAATTTGGTTGCTCCCGTCATAAACGTATCGACGCAATTAAGACCTTCGAGTTCAACGTATTCTTCGGGTATCACACCTATATTGGACATACCTATAAGCGGATTTTCGTAGCCCAACTTGATTGCAAACTCAGCAATTGAATACGGAAATATTTTAAATGCCAACGCAAGCAACGGTATGCCGTAAAGTCCGCAAAACTTATCTTCTTTGGACTCGTTATTTTTTTCAGATACCATACGCAAGGTATCGCAGAAAGTCTCTCCAACTTCGTCAAGAACGCAAGGCATAAAGCCTGTGAGATTGGTGATACTCTCGGAATTTTTTGATTCTATATGGTCGCGCAAATTCTTCATACTCGTGACGACCAATCTCTTGTCTTCACTTGGCGCAAGACGCGTGGAAATTGCTCTTGCGTACGCTGTCATAAACACATCATTGAGCGTAGCGCCATATTCCTTTCCCTTGGCTTTGAGCGCCTGAACCGTTTGGCTTGACAATTTCTTGAAATTGAATCTCGTGGAGCAATCTTCGTCATCGGTAAAATCAAACTTATTCTTAACGCCGGTGTGTGAGACGTTCTTATATAACTTCCTCGCTTCTTCAGCCTCTTCCTCGCTCATATCTTTGTATAATTGCGAATAATTGCGAGAGCCGTCTTTAAGTTCAAGGTCTGCAATATCTCCGCCCTTTGCCATCAAATTATAGCCTTCGATAATCTTGCAAATAAAATACTTGAAGTCCGCTCCGTCTAAGCACATATGATTAACGAGCACTGATATAGCGCTTCTTCCGCCCGAATAATGCGCGACTATCTCAAATTGCAATTTTGCCTTATAACTTATCTCTTTTGAGAGCGAAGAAAGCACGCTCGTCTGAATATCGTCGCAAATCACTTTGCTTGCCATATCTTCGACGGTATAATCTTCGTGAACTTCCCAATGTGGATTGATTGCGCTGCTGTGAAAAGTCGAACGCAATATTGGAAAATGCGTCACAACACGATATATCGACTTGCGCAAAATATCCAAATCAATATTGCCGTCATACACTATTGACGCGTGTATCATTCTGTCATAATAATTTCTGAAAATATATTGAACTTTGTCCCAAAGTTCTGCTTTCAATTTTTCCATTCACTTCCTAAATTTACGGTATTTTAATTTAGTGTTGAGCCGTTACCGTAATTCCTTAAACAAATTATAAAGAATATAAAAGAATTTTTCAATAAGTTTATTATGTAGTTTTTGCAATATTTATGTTAAATTTGTGTATTTAAATACTTTCTAGAAAAAAAGTCTAATATTGCGAGACAGATTACTCCTGATAAAGAGTCTTAGGCACAATAAATCGCAAAGCGCCTTTTAAAATATTTACCTCAAAACTATCGCCCGCAACTACCTCTCCGTCAAGACTTATAATAAAGTTTTTTTGTCCGCCGATAATTTCTACTTTTTTACATCTCTTATAAGTAAGGTAAGAAGCAAGCGCAGGCATATCGAGATAATCTCCCGCCTTATAATGCTTCATAAATTTCAAAAATTTGAATATAGACACAGGCTTTATACAACACACTTCCATATATCCGTCGTCGTTTAGAGATCTAGGCGCACACTTATACGATCCGCCAACGTATTTTCCATTGACGCAAGTGCAAATGAGAATCTTATCGTCATTGAGCGGCTCTCCGTCACCTATTACTCTGCACTTTGTCTTGAGAGCAGTAAATAACGCGTAAAGTACACCTGTGTTATATGCATTCTTACCGCCGACAATCTTTTTGTGTTTGACCTCTATCATCTTCTTTGCAACAGCGCTGTCCAAACCAAAGTGGCAAGCGTTGACGGCGTATCTGTCACCTACTTGTATCAAATCTATCCTAGTCTCTTTGCCTTCAATTAGATTGTCAATATTGAGAAACTCTTGTTTATCTCCGTAATACTTGACGTAATCGTTGCCGCTACCGCTTGGGTATATCGCCAATATAGCATTGTCGTGCCCTACCATACCGCTCGCAACTTCGTTGAGGGTACCGTCTCCTCCGCAAGAATAGAAAGTAATATCTTCGTCACATTCGCGACACTTTTGCGAGACATATCTCGTCGCGTCACCTTTGGATTGAGTAACATAAATCTCATAATCAAACCCTTGTTTGCCTTTGAGTTTAGATTCTATGTCGGCAAGAGGATTTTTAATTCCTGCCGTAGGATTTACTATAAAAACATTCTTCATATTATTCTTTCACTTATCTTTATATTGATGATTATCCGACAGCAAACCACCGAATATCCGATAATATTATGACTTAATATAGATATTTATGTCAACGATATAAACTCAAAAATAAGATTTACACTTAAATATATAACAAATATTGATAATTTAATAAAATTTTTATAACCAAGTGATTTTAGTAACAAAACAATACTATACTGCCAAGCATTACAATATTATTTAAAAACGGTTTGTATTTTTATTGACGCCGAGGTCAAGGCGTACTGTATGTACGTCGACCGAGCGGCAAGGAAAAGACGACTGTAGGACGCATTTAGATGCGCCCCATAGAGCCTTTAGCGGGTACAGCACATCAATGCCCTTCTTTTTCTGCGTCAATTGCCAAAACAATCATTAATACCAAAAGCGCATCTTTAGGGTCGACAATGTCGAGCACGTATTGATCGGTCATTTGCCACATCTTTCTTTCCATAGACGCAACCAAAGCGTTGTTGGCGTCGACGATAGAATAATTCCAGCCGAT
>JAIDUV010000014.1 GCA_029060025.1 Clostridia bacterium
GTCAAAGCAACGGTAACGAATACCGCTACCGTCATTATCAATATTACTCTTCTCAAAATCTTGTTTTTCATATTGAGTACATTATATTACGCGCAAGTCAAAAAGTCAATCGTATAATTTCAACGTTGCTTCTATTGAGGCAGAGAAATCACGATTTAATTACCCATAAATGAGGATAAAATGCAAAAGCGAGACTTCTCTCGCTTTTAACAAATTCGATTATTATTTTTTATCGTGTTTGAGCCTATCGACTTGCTCAAAGTTACGTCCAAAAATTGAGATTTCTCCATTTCACTTCGTTTCAGTCGAAATAACATTGTGCATCACATCAAATAACGCAATTAGTTCTTAATAAACTTATATCCTACGCCGCGTATTGTCAAAATAAATTGCTCGTCGGAAAACTCTGCGAGTTTTGACCTCAAAGACTTGATATGCATATCAAGAGTACGCGTCTCGCCTACAAATTCATAATCCCATACTTCTGAGAGTATTCTCTCTCTCGTCACCACGCAATCAGCATTCTTGATTAGCAAAGCAAGAAGATTGTATTCCTTAAGAGTGAGATTGACAACTTGTCCGTTGACGTATACAACGTGCTCGGCATTGTTTATTCTGACGGATCCGCACTCTATCAAATCTTCTTCATTTTTTCTACTGCCCGACTTACGCAGATTTGCCTTGACTCTTGCAATAAGTTCTAGCATACCAAAAGGCTTTGCAATATAGTCGTCTGCGCCTGCGTCGAGACCTCTGACTTTGACGCTCTCGTCACCCTTTGCGCTTGCAATAATGACTGGCACGTCTTTTGTCTGAGAGTCTTGCTTGAGAAGCGTCAGCGCCTTAAGTCCGTCCATACCCGGCAACATAAGATCCAATATGATTATGTCCGGAGTCTGCTTCTTCAAAGCCTCAAACATATCTTCTGCCCTAACAAAACTAGAACATTCAAACTTGTCCTGAAAGGCAATTTCGTACAATCCTCTTATACTTTCGTCGTCTTCTACTACAAAAACTTTATATTCCATAAATCCTCCTTTGAGTGTCAAACTTACTGTCAAATTCAATCGGATACAGTGTATCATATATAAAAATGCGTGTAAATACCCATTACAAAATCTAAAGATAAATTTGACAAAATTTTACAATTGTTTGTTTAATGAGATTTATTCGACAGGTTGAAGATAAAAATCGCAGTCGAATCTCTCTCCAAGTTTTTTCCCATCAACAATGAAGTCCCAGAACTCTTCCGCAGTTTTCTCCACTTCGAGCAACGCGTCCAGAAATAGTTTGTCAAGCGTGTTGCGAACTTCTACGCACTTGTCGTTTTCGTCCTTCTGCACAAGTATCTCAAGCCCCAATTCATTGCCCGACGCTTTGAAAATGAATATCAAAAACTTGCGCCACAACTTGTTTTGTTTGGAAATATATTTGAGATATTTCTTGCGGTCTTTCAAAGTCTTTTTTATATTATTCGGCGTGGTATTGAGATACTTTGCAACGACTTCCTGCGTAGATGGGTCACTCACTTGAAAACGTAGATATTTGTTGTCAAACGCATCTTCGCCGTGTTTTATCAACAACTTTCTGTCGTAATCAGTCTCAATCACAAAATGTCTTGCCACTCCTTCGGCTTGCATCTTTTCAATAAACGGATGCGATCGGGAGTCGAGCATAAAATGAGTATAATATCCCGCAATAAAGGCAATATCACTCTCTCTGGAACAACTATCCACTGCCTTCTCTCTGAAATTCTCCAACTGCGCAATCATATTTTCTTTGTGCAACTTAGAGCCGTAACTGCGCACATCATTTTTCTTATAAGGCTTGTAATAGAAGAGCAAATCACCTCCGGACGTGCCAAGGTCGTAGAACTTGCGGTTGTCATTGACTATTTTTTGCAATTCTTGGGGAAATTTTGAGATACATCTGTCCCCAAAAAGATAATGAGCATATATTGACGGCATAGACTCACCTCAATTATTTCATCATATCTTTGAGCAAATTCTCAAGATATTCTTTTCTCTCTTCAGAGTTGTTCAAATCTACTCCGCTACGCAATCTTATTACGTCAGTGCGCAAAAAAGACTGCTCAATGATATAAATCACCCTTGAAGCAATAAGATATGCCTTTTGGTCATCATAAGACGGCTTGCAATCTTTGACGATTGGTATATACGCGTCAATAAGTTCTGACGTAGTGTCGTCGTTGGACGTATTGCCAAGGTCGTATATCAACGCAACTTTTGATACGTTGGGCTTGGTATAAAGATAATCAAATGTCATAAGACACAGATAATTGAGTTTTTCCTTCGGCTTCATATAGGCAAGAGACGTGCGAACTTTGTGGAACTCTTCGACGATGGACATTATCATCTTCTTCACACAACGATTGACAAGCACTTCTTTGGAGCCGAAATGATAATTGACCAGCCCCACTCCTATGCCAAGCCTGCCTGCAAGTTCTCTTATTGTCAACTTTTGAGGGTCGTCTCCCTTTTCTTCGAGTATGGCAATTGCCTCGTCGATAATAGCATCTTTTGTTACTTTCATAAACACTCTCCATATTTGAACATTGTTCAACAATATTATAAATTAACGCTTAACTATTGTCAACAGTTTTTGACGTAAAACCCATAGAATTCTTATTGACGTAATACGTAATAAATAATATATTGTTAATTTTTGCTATGATTTTTCACAAAAATACTGATATATTATAAAAATTCATCGAATAAAAGCAATTTAGTATGTCAAAAATATTAATAAAACAAACTTAATTAAAAAATTTAAAAATCTTACACAAAACTGTTGACAACAAAAAATAACAGTGCTAAGATATAGGCGAAAAAAATAAAGGAGGTAAGCACAATGAAAAAAGTTTGGAAAGAATGGAAAGAATATATGGCAAAGTATGGCTTTAACTTTAGAATCTGGTAATCGGGAAAATTATTGAGAAAGTTAAAGCAACATTCACACAGGAGAATTATGAGGCAATGCGAAAGCATTGTATTTTTTTTACTATTAAATACGAATCATTTTAATTGCATTTGCCTTTAAGCGTGTTATAATTAAGAAAAGCGAGGCAAATATGATACACGCAAACTTATCCTATAACGATTTTTACAAAAATATAGACGACAAAATTGCTCTTTGTCTTGAAAAGAGCAAAACGCTAGATGCAAATACTCCCTGCGGAAAATATATATTAAACGACGACGTTTACGTAAACGTAATCGAATACTCACCAAAGCCCATTGAAGAGGCACTTGCCGAAACTCACGCAAAATATGCCGATATTCAACTCATACTCTCGGGAGAAGAGTACATCGGCTACGCAAAAACTTCCCTTCTCTCTCCTAAAAGTCGATATGACGAGGAAAACGACATCCGATTTTGGCAAGGTGACACAGCGCTTTTGCCAATGCAACAAGGTGATTGGGCGCTCTTTATGCCGGGCGAAGCCCATTCTCCCTCTCTTGATAAATGCGGCGGCAAAGTCAAAAAGGCGATATTTAAAATCAGATATGCAAACGATTAAGTATCTTGAATGCTTTTTACAAAAAAACAAGAGAGCGTTTTTCACTCTCTTGTTTTTTAAGTAGTTAATAGTCTTATTCCGCAACTATCTCTTCGCTGAGTTCAAGTATCTTTCTGCAATACTTACTCTTTCTTTTCTTGAGCATCTGCTTATAGATAGGATAATTGATTGACACCATAATTATTCCCACTACGCCCACGACGATACCAAGCGCCATAAGGTCTGCTATGACTTTCATTGCCAAGCACATTCCAGTGCCTAAAACAAGCGCGCCGATGACACCGAAAATATACGCAAATATCATTGCCGGTCTTTTGACTTTTTTGTCAAGTGATTTTAACTCGTCTAATTTGGTGACAGGCTTTTCGCAATAACTGTCTCTGATTTTGTTTACAATAGTTGATTGTTCATTCATTTTTTATACCTCCGTTTGTTTTATTTGTACCTTAATTATACGCAAGGTATATTTCCAAAACGCTAAAGTAACGTAAGCGTATCGCAAGTGTTTTGTAAGTATTTTGTTAATGGCTATTCTTCTTTAGGCGTTTGTTTGATATCAAGACTGACGTTGTCTTCTTCTTTGTTTTTTAACAGGCTTTGCGAAAGTTCAAGTATCTGCCGAGAATATTTTTTCTTTCGGCTTGATAGTATTTTGTTGAAGACAGGGTAAGCGAAAGCCATAAGGATAAGTCCGACTATTCCTAGCAATGCGCCCCACAAAAGCATCTGCCATTCCAAAGACATAGCCATTCCAAAACCAAAACAACAAAAACCAACGGCGCCCATAATGCTCGCAACGACTTTTGCAGGAACTTTTACGGCATTGTCCAACTTTTTGAGTTGAATAAATTTTTCGTCCTCTTCATCCTCCTCTTTGGACAAGTATTGTCTTTGAATTTTGAGTATTTCTTTTTTCTCTTCCGCAGAAGGCGCCGAATAAGTGTATTTAAATTCTTTGTCTGCCAAACCTCTCACTCCTTTTATCATTAACATTCTCTGCCTGCGTTCTCCTCAGACAGGGTACCATTCTCGTTTTGACTTTCTATCCTCAACTGCTTTTTTGCCTTGGCTATCATAAATATGCCTAGCGCAAAAATCAACAAACATACCACTGCTCCTGTTGCGCCGTTGAGCGCGTCAGCGAACTCCACATCCTCGCTACCGCCGAACGAGTTGATCATACTCGTCTGCAACGCAAGTATTGATACCATAGCGTCTGCTAGGTTGATATTTCGTATCGCCTGCACGGTTACGTCAGTCTGTTTCTTTGCCTTCACGATATTGACTATCGACATAGTCACTTTATAGAACGTATACGCCGCCGAGACGTAGATCATCATTCCGGTATGCGTAAACGAACGATGTACAAGTACCATTTGCAAGACTGCGATCATAAGCGCAAAAGTCATAACAATAAGCATTATTCCGCAGTTGCGATATCTTTTAATTCCCTTTACTTTCTCATTCTCTACAATCTTACCGCATTTTTGCGCCTTGCGCTTTTTTTCGTGATACGTTATTACTCCGCCACGCATACTTGCAAGCAAAATATAATAAGCCGCCAACACGCCGTACCATACGGACATTTCCAATATGGACAGCGTAAAATTGTACGCGCCGTATGCAATCGAAAGAGCAAATGACCCTATTGCAAATATTATAGTACGTACGCCAAAGTTGCTGACAATCTGCCTGGTCACCTCGCGCTTGTCCGCCCATTGCAGAAACTTGCTTCTGGCTCTCGGCGCAATATACACAAAAGTATATATACTGTAAGCCATAGACACCAAAGCAACGGCGTAGAAAATATAAGTGATTATTTTAAAAAGAATTGCGTCGAAGTCTATCAAAGAAAATACTAACGACATAGTTATTGATATTACGGCAATTATAAACGTAATTACAAGCAACCATATCGGCGGATTTTTCAATATATCGACGAATCTCTTTTTCATATTGTTACGGTAAAAGTGCTCCCCTTGCCAAGTTCACTGCTTACGGAGATACTTCCGCCGAGTTTATCAATTACTTTCTTGACAAGCGCAAGCCCAAGCCCATTGCCTTCCTGCGTATGAGAAGTGTCTCCTTGATAGAATTTCTCAAAGATTCGATTGCCAGTCTCGGGCGTCATTCCCACTCCGCTGTCACTCACGGATACCACTGCTTTGCCGTCTATTTGCTTAGCAGACACTTTTATCTTGCCTCCGCTGTCGGTAAACTTGATTGCGTTGGAAAGCAAATTAGACCATACAATCTCGAGATATCCCGCCACAGAATTGACAGTAACTTCTTGCAAATCCACTTCAAGTTCTATGCCCTTTTCTTCAATTACCTCAATATAATTTACAATAAGTTCTTCAAGTTGGGAGTTGATTTTTATGTTCTCAAGGTCAGTCAATATCTGTTGATTTTCCAATTTGTTGAGTTTGAGAATATTGGTAATGAGCGCCGTCAATTTCTTTGACGCCTGAATAAGCGCCTGCGCGTATTTTATCCGCTCCTCTTCTGCCAAGTTCTTCTCTTGCAACAACTGACAGTAACTTTGAATTATTGCAAGTGGCGTCTTGAGTTCGTGAGATACATTGGCAATAAAATCACTTTTCAATATCTCGCTCTTACTCAACTCCTGCGCCATAATATTGAGGTTTTGCATTATTTCGTCATATCCGCCTAGATTGAATCGGCTATCCATATATAATCTTACGGAAAAATCTCCTCTCGCAATGCTTTCGGTAGCCTGCCTTATCTGCTCCAAAGGTTTTTCGTCAGTGAGTTTGCGACGAATTACATCGACCAACACCACAAGCCCCGCCAAAAAAAGTATGACCAACAACATTACGACACTCATTACGCCTTTATCTCCGCCGCTCCTCTGTCTTGCATAATCATAGACTGGCACAGCCAAGGTTATTATAGCCGCTATTATTACAAAAAAGACGACGTATCTCCACACCGTTGAAAAGTTTTTGCCCGAACGCCTATTCATTTCAACACCGCCTTGTATCCAAGTCCGTGCACTGTCTGTATTTCAAATCCGTTGCACTTTGACGTCTTTTCTCGCAGTTTTGCCATATATACGTCGACAGTTCTTGAAGTAGCCGAAGAATCGAAATCCCAAAATTCCTCCATAAGCGCCGACCGCGTGAAAGTCTTTTTGGGATAAGACAAAAACTTAAAAAGCAAATCAAATTCTCTCACCGTCAACGCAATTTCATCTCCGTCGACGAGCGCAGTCCGCTCTTCTATATTCATAGAAAAGTTGCCTATAGTAATAGTCTTTTCGCTTTCTATCTTGGCTCTTCGCAAAATCGCGCCTATCTTCATTATAAGTACGTCGACGTCAAAAGGCTTGACAATATAGTCGTCTATCCCCAATCTATATCCTAAAAGTTGGGAGGGCTTGTCATCCTTTGCCGTCATAAATACTATCGGCATAATTTTGTCAATAAGTTTCGCCTTCTCCGCCAAATCAAAGCCATCGACTTTTGGCATCATTATGTCAGTGAGTAGCAAATCGTATTTACCCTCGCTTAAATGCGTCAACGCTTCTTCGCCGTCAAACGCGCAAGTTACGTCGTGTCCCTCTCCGCGTAGGCAAGAACATACCAATCGGTTGAGATCTCTGTCGTCTTCTACTACCAAAATCCTAGGCATATTATTTCCTCCACGCTTATATTTTGATACTATATATTAAATAAAATGTTTGTGAATTGTTAAAATTTTGTAAAAGCAACTAAAATCACGCGTCCTATACGGACGCAATTGCTATTTACCGACTTTTTTAAGTTTATCGTTTATTTAATTTTTTATTATATAAATATTTATATAACAATATTACCTTATTTTTTCTTGCACACTCTGTATACGTGTCCTTTGACGCATTGCCAACGCACGATATTACCGTCTCTGACAGTAGGCACTTCAATTACGTTTCCATCCGTAACCTTGACGTCTTGCTGACAGTCAAGTTTAAATTCTCCATCGACGGAAGTATGTACGCTCATTTCTTTCCAAGCACTGTTTTTCCAATTGAAATCAATTGCAAATCCGCCTCTGACGCCAAGACCTCTTACCGAGCCTTCCGACCAAGCCTTAGGCAAAGTAGGCAATAATTTTACCGCATCTCCGTGACTGTGAACAAGCATCTCGCAGACGCCTGCAGCATAACCGAAGTTGCCGTCAATTTGGAACGGCGGATGCGTATCCCAAAGATTTTGATATATATTGCTGCTTATCAGCCTTTCAACAAGTTTATACGCTCTGTTGCCGTCGTAAAGTCTTGCCCAAAGACAAAGCCTCAATGCCGTCGCCCAACCGGTCGACTTATCGCCTCTATCCTCCAACGAAACCTTCGTCGCAGCAAGCCAGTTTGCATCATCTTCGCCTATAAGCGCACAAGGATAAAGTCCCATAAGATGCGACACGTGTCTGTGACGCTTTTCTCCGACAGATCCCAATTCCTTCTCGTGATACCATTCAAGAATTTGATTACTTTCGCCCACTTCCAACGGTTTGAGTTTTGACAAAACTTCTTTCCATTCTTCAACCTTATCACCGTCGACGCCCAACTTATTCGCCGCATCAATTACGTCGGCATACAATTGCCACAGGAAAACCTGCTCGTATACGTTGCCGTGCGTGATTGGTCCGTGTTCTGGCGAAAAGCACGGCGAAGTCATCCATCTATCTCCGCTCTTGTCCAAAATCGCGTCGTAAGTTAGCGTTGCTTCTTTGAGCATTGGATATATTTCTTTCAACAAGGATTCTTTTGCATTAAACAAATATAATTCGTAGACGTTGTGAAGTATCCAAGCGGGCGCTACTGCTGACCAACCCCAACGAAATTCCCAACCCGGGCAAGTCCAACCAAACGGCGTGTTTTGAGTATGATACAAATATCCGCTCTCGCTTTTGCCATCGCCTATTCCGCAATAAATTGCCGCAGTTACGCGTCCCGGCTCCCTTAAAGACTGTAAATACTTGACGAGTGGTACTCCGCAATCTCCAAGTCCTGTAAGCGGAGCCATCCAATAATTCATTTGTAAGTTTATATTGAGATGATAATCGCTAGCCCAAGCGGGAGAGTCCGAAATGTTCCATATACCTTGCAAATTATTAGGTAAGATATCGTCTTTTCTTGATGAAGAGATCATAAGATATCTGCCGTAAGCAAAGAGCAACTGCTCAATCCACTTTTTGTCTTTTTCGCTTGCTCTTAAATAATTTCTCAACAATTTATCCGTCGGAACTTGCGGCTCTGTTACTCCCAATGAAAACTCCATTGACGAATACAAACTACTCCAATCTTTCGCGTGATTTTCTCTCAACTTGTCGACGCCCTTTCTAACGGCGCTGTCCGTCAACTCAAATGCCACGCTCTTGAGTTCTGCGTCGCTTTGTCCGGTACGATAAATAGGATAGTTGTCGCAATAGTCCGTCTTATACGTAAAAATCAATGCCGTTCTGGTAGCGTTTTGTACCTTCCAGCCCCTGTTTGTCACAATCGTTTCGCCATTGCAAACAAGTCGGCACGACATAATATACTTAAGCGCATTGTCCTTCAACTCGCCTTGAATCAACATCGAACTTTTATCTAGTTGACAACTCTCAACTCCGTCGACACGACTCTCCCAAGACAATTCCCAATCGCAAGGCACCGCGCTTATTTGCTCTATTACTGCGACTTTGTCTGGATATGACACAAATGCGCTACGAGCAAATCTTTCACTGCTCTTACGCCATATCGTAATAGCCTCCGCTTTGTCAAAATCAAGCGCAAGGCTGTAATTTTCCACTTTTTTATTTTTTGAACGTATGCGCCAAATTCCCGCGCATTGGTAACATCCGTAACCGTCAGTGTCTCCCACCAACTTATTGCATAATTCGTCGGCATTCTCGCCATTTTTGAGTTGCGCTCTTGCCTCGGCAAAAACCTCTTTCATATCTTTGCCGTCTTTGGTCTTTTGTAAGTTTCCACCGTTATAGTCGGGACGCTTTGGCGAAGGTCCGCCTGTCCAAAGAGTTTTTTCATTGACGACAACACATTCGTTATACGGCTCTCCAGTCACAGTGATTCCCAACGTGCCGTTGCCCAAAGGTAACGCCTGCTGTTGCCATTTGTTTTGAACCTTATCTGCTCGCTGTCCACCCCTAACTTTTCTCTTTGACGCGGTTTTACTATACCAAATCCTCATTGCGCTCCCTCTAGACGGCACCGACTTAACCATTTCGCTTGCCTATCTCTCTAAATGTGGATATATTATACCACATATATTCGCCGCTATCAAGATTTTGAGCAAAAAAACATTTTTTGCGCCTATTTATTACTCTGTTATATTCTATATATTTTTTAATACTTTTAAAACTCTACTGTACAAACAAAATTTATATCATATTGCAAAAATTATATTATCACATTATTATAATATAAATAATGATTAATAATACGAACGGATATCCTAGTTAATATAAAGATTAAGCAAAATACTCATCTATAACTCGAATATAAGATACTAATAATACCTTGTGATACTCTATCTCAAATCCAATTTAAGTGAATAGACTCCACCAGGATATTGAGAAAAAGTCGCAAGATTTCGCTTCGCTCAATGCGAACCGCTCAATTTATACAATACTTTTCTATACTACTCTATCATAGGTATATTATAAGCGAGCCGATTCTTATCTCCCTATTAAACACGCAAAAAAACAAGTCCTCAATTGATGACTTGTTTTTTTAGTGAGCTGCTTTATGCGTGAATTGAACACCCAGACTTGCGTACATATTTTTTATAAAATTTTAAGCTTATAGTAGACAAATATAGTAAAAATTAAATATGCCTTTTATACCAATCAACAAGGTTTTCTCTATCATTTTCAAACCACTGAGAACTAATGTAATACATAATCCCATTCACATTAACACCGTCCTTATAAAATCTTTTAACGTTGGCGCCGTTTGAATAAGCGTTACGGTCAGTTGCAAGAACTGGATAATGCAATTCAGAAAAAATACTATGAGAATAAGTCTTATCTTGTAAATCTATTAATTCAGAATCCGAGATTTTATCATTCACTAATAAATATCGAATAAGTAAATACGCAAGATTGCCGATTTTCTTACCATTAAAACTATCGACGTTGTTATACTCAATTTCATTGTCAGTTGTGGTAGTATCGTTTTGCTTTTCATCAATATAAAATACTAAATCTTCATATGAAATATTATATTCCGATAACATCCACTTAATAAAAAGTATAATATCATCCGCATTTTTGTTAGTTTCTACGTATATGCCTGTTGTTTTAATTTCTTTCGGGCTACGCATATCCGAAGAATCAAAAGAAATCAAAGGCTTTGTTCCGTTAGGAGCATTATATTGTTTTTGCGCTAGTTCAATAGTTTTTTCAGAATCCAAGAAATCAAGGAATTCCATAACAGACATAAGTAACTCAGTATAATTAGAAACAATTTTTGTTTCGCCCATAAAATTAAAAGATGTAATTTTTGTTCCGATTACACTTCTACCGTCGTTGACCATTCTACGATTATTTGTAGGTTTAATTAATGCTGATTCAGTTATGACTTTCGGTAAAGAAAATAAACCGATTAACCTATCTGCTAAACGTTGCGCTCTCTTTAATATAATTTTATCGGACCAAGTTTCGTTTGCAACTATTTCTAAATTTAATACATTAAATTTAGAATTTTGTTTAATCAAATTACGTTTATCCGTATATTTTTTATCTGATAATTCACTATTAAAACCCGTTAAGGTAAGATTGCCAAGCGTATGTAAATACGTTTCAAATATTTCATCGTAATCGCTTCCCATTTCAATACGCCAATCTTCCGTTTTGTTTTGAGGCATAATATGTTCAATAGTTGCAGTGCCTGCATTTACAGTTTCTTTATTTCCGCCATTCTCTAACAGTATCAATACATATTTACAAAGATTAGTGTTTTTATAAAGTTCTCTATAAAGTAAATTTTCTTTAAAAGCGGTATCTGTTGGTACAGCGTCTTTAGTATATGATAAAGTTGCCATAAAAGTATAAATTGAGTTTAAATAATCCTGTTTTTTATCTTCAGTATCAAAAATTCTTTTATACATAGTTTTGTATAGACCGCGTAATGAGTTAGACGGTACACCGCAAACCATTCTTCTTACGGTATAACCTATAAAAAATTCAAGAACTGTACTAAGAATTTCTTCATTTATTATATTGTTTTCAAAATCATTAAAAACAGCAAATAAGAACGGATATATTGTGGTTTGCTTTAAATCAGTGAAAGCTTTTAAAAGACTGTTAATATATTTTGAATAATTTTCCGTATCGCTATTTTTAAAAACATTATAATATTTTGAATAACGCTTTAACTCAATTAAAATATCACGGTGAGATATGTGGTTTTTATCAACATATTCTTTAAATGCCTGATAACAGGTTTCTTTCTTTATATCGTTTGGCAATTTAAAGATGAGATATGTAATAAAATAATTAGATAAATCGTCCTTACCTATCATTTCTTCCATAACAGACCAGTAATCCTCAAATAATTCTTCTTGGTCTTTATCTGTCATCAAAACATAGTTTCTTATAAGGTCAGCAAGTTTTAAATCTTCTCCCGTTGAGTTAATACGCTCAAAAACAACCTGCGGTTCATCCCCAGCACTTTCATTAAGACTAATCATAACGATTTGAAAGTATTCAAGCCCTTTGATTATATTTTTAATAGAATAGCCATCATTAAGTGCAGAGTTTATTAAAGTTTTAAATAAATCGTAATTCTGATATATGTTAGTTGACTTTTTCATATCGTCATATTTATTTGACATTAAAAGCAAGAACTGTTCATTATCGGTTTTTATAGGCTTCAGCTTTAATTTGTTTTTATCCTCAACGCTGAACACTCTGCCATTAGAATAATTATAAAGCAATCCTTCGAGCTTAGATTTATCCTCATCTTTTTCTGCTAAGTCATACAAGGCTTTTAAAAGTAAATATATAGATGTCATCCTTTGTTGACCGTCTATAATAATAAAGTGCTTAATGCCATTTTCCTCATCTTGCTGAACTTGTACAATCGTGCCTAAAAAGTGAGTTTTTTCCTTATCGTAAGCACCCAACACGTCTTTAAAAAGTGAAATACAATTATCTTTCTTCCAATCATAGTTACGCTGATATACAGGAATTTGATACTGTCTTTTATTGTCGAACATTAAATCAATTAGTTTCTCGGGCTCTGCTTTCATAATAATTATTTAACCTTAATTTTAATATTTTTTATTATAACATTTTTCATATTAAATTTCAAGCATATGAATCTTAAAAATAAACAATGGCACTGTGGCGGGTGCTTAATAAAACAAGTGCCTTCGCTCGCCAGCAAGCACCCGACACGACAACTATACTCAACTATTCAACCGAAAGTAGCAACTAAAATCGCGGTCCGCGCGCAGGCTTGCCTCTAATCCACAATTTCTTATAAAATGTCGAATTTTGTAGCATATAAAAAGCCTAAACCAAACTTTGAGTTCGAATAATAGACAATTATATGGGATATTGGCTATTACCAAGATTTCGCTTCGCTCAATGCGAACCGCTCAATTTATACAATTCTTTTCTATACTACTCTATCATAGGTATATTATAAGCGAGCCGATTCTTATCTCCCTATGAAACACGCAAAAAAACAAGTCCTCAATTGAGGACTTGTTTTTTTGGTGACTCCACGGGGATTCGAACCCCGGTAGCAGGCGTGAGAGGCCTGAGTCTTAACCGCTTGACCATGGA
>JAIDUV010000015.1 GCA_029060025.1 Clostridia bacterium
ATACCCACTTGAATCCGTCGTTTGTTTTGCCGTGTTCTTTGTGATTCCAGATACAAGATTTTCTAGTATAAGTATAGACGCTCCAATTTTCCTGCTCGCTTTTAGCGTTGAAGAATACAGTCAGTTTTGGCGAATTCGTAAAGACAGCCAATCCCATATATTTTACGCTTGAAGGTACGGTTAATTCAGTCAGATTTTTGCAATATGAAAAAGCGCCGTCTCCTAATCTGATTACGTTGTCCGGGATATTTACACTTGTTAAGTTTACGCATCCGGAGAATGCATAATCGTCAATATTTATTATAGTATCCGGCAACTCTATAGTAGTCAAATTTTCACACCTATTAAATGCGCCGAATCCGATTTCGTTTACATTTTTGCCTCGTATTTTAGAGGGGATAACGATATTTTGTTCATCGGTGTTGCAAGCAGTCACCGTGTATCCGCCGTTGTCGTTTATTTCGTATTTTAATCCTTTGACAGTCACAGACGGCAAAGGTATCACCGTAGCGCACAAAATACAAATCAGTATAGCAAAAGTTACTAAACCGGCTACTACGCTGACGGTCGTTTTTTTTCGTTTGAGTTTGCTTTTGATTTTTGCGTCTTGTATTGTTACTATCTTTTGTTTTTCTCTTTCGATTGCGTTTTCGTTGATTTTTTTGAAAACTTCGTTTTTCTCGCTTTTACACGCTGAACAAGTATCAGAATGTTTCCAATTAAGTTTTCCGCAAGCGCAATACCAATGCGAGCCGTTTTCGATAGGGTAGCCTTTGGCAGACGGTACTAGTTGCGCGGCTGCTTGTTCGTCATCACCGTCTTCAAAACGTCTGAATTCATATTCGACGATTTCGTTGTCATTATCTAAAGGACCAACGGTGGCGTCAGTCAGGACGTATTGACGTAATGATACGAATACTTTTTCCGTGTTAGGAGCAAGAGTGATGTTTTCGAAGAAATTAACGTTTTTTCTAATGACGTCTTTGATTGAAATATCTTTATATTCTTCGATGACTTCGTCGTAAGAGTTTAGACATGTCACGTTTATTTTGAATGCTAAAATTTCGTCGCTTATCTTTTGAAAATGTATGCTCAAATATCTTTGCTCATATCTTTGTCCTTGACAAACCTCCCAGCCTTTGACTATGACGGGATACGATATATTGAATTTCGTAAATTTTTCTGAGGATAGAATTTTATTTGCGCTTTGTTCTTCCATTTTTAGTAGCTCCCAAAACGTTTTTTTAGGAATGTTTTTCAAATTTAATTATAGTGAAATTTGTTTGCGTTGTCAATAGGGTAGTAAAGCAATAGGACGGGTATTCCCGTCCTATTGTAACATAGAAAGTTAATCAAATTATTTAAAATATTTGTCGTATAAACCTTTAAAGCCGCAACCGTGTCTAGCCTCGTCCTTAGCCATTTCGTGAACAGTGTCGTTTGTAATACGCACGAATTTACTAAAAATATTGGATATGTGTCGATTATAGGGCTATTTTAAGTTAGTTTATTTTCCACTTTTCAAATTTGATTACCTTTGTATTTTGAAATTTTCCACTTTTTTCACACTTTAGGAGTAAATTTTTATGTCAAATTTGAACAAAAAAGAAAGCGGAGTTTATCAACTCTCCAACGGCTTTTGGGGATTCCGCTATAAGATAATAATAGACGGCAAAACAAGAGACGTTAAAAAGACCAAAGACGAATTCTCTCAACCGCTCAAGACTAAACAGAGCGCAATCAAGGCAAGAGAATCTGCCATTAGGATTGATTTCAAAAACCAAAACCAACCCAAGCAAAAGCCTCGTAGGACTGTCAAAGAAGTCTATCAAGAGTATTGTCAAACTGGTAGAATTGGCAAAGCCTACGCAACTATACGCAAGCAAGACAGCCTATGGAATAACCATATAGCAAGTAAATTCGGCAAAAGATATATTGACGATATAAGCGTATCAGAAATAGTAAATTATCTATCCCACCTCTACTACAACGAGGGACGAGCCTACAAGTACGTTGAGAGTTTTTTGAAAATGTTTTATCTAATCTTTGGGCAAGCCTACGCACGCAATTATCTTGATATAGATATATACAATACCCTTTGCGTAAACAAGAGCACTAAAATCCATATGCCAAAATTAAAGAGCGATGAAGATACGGATATAGTCATCTTCAACAACAGTGAATTAGAACGCCTTGACGGCTATTTTAAGGGCACAAATGCCGAGACCGCATATATGCTTGGGCGATACTGCGGATTGCGTATAAACGAATGCTACGGACTTAAATTGACTGATATAGACTTTGAGAAAAACGCAATAAGAATAGAACGTCAAATGCAGTATCAAGACGGCTTGATTAAATTAGTACCGCTTAAAACACGAAATGCCAAACGCACTATCTATATGAATGATAGACTAAAGACTTATCTGCTGTCCGAGTACAACAAATATTTAGAAAGTGAAAAAACTCAACAAGCGCAAAGACAACAGAATCAAACAATGATTTACAACGTCAACGGCAAATTAAGTTCGTCATTATCACTTGTCAATACTCTTCCAAACGGCAAAATTCAAACTGTCAACTCAATGAAATATCATTCCAATAGAATCAAAGAACTTTTAGACATCTCATTCAAATACCACTATTTGCGTCATACTTTTGGCACTCGTCTAGCCGAACAGAATACCCCTACACACTTGCTCTGCAATCA
>JAIDUV010000016.1 GCA_029060025.1 Clostridia bacterium
ACTGAGCTAATCCCCCACGAATGAGTTATTTTCTCGTACTGTCGTCGACAGCCTTTATATAATATCATTAAAGAATTATGTTGTCAACAAATTTTTCAAACTTTTTAAAAATTTTTTAAACGCGCAATTTTGGCATATTATTTGTCGCAAAATATCCTTTTTTATTTTTTCATACGCTCAGTTATTCCCAATTTGATTATTTGCCCCACTACTTGCAATATAAATATAATCAATATTATTATATTATACACAGAAACAAACCTGGAAGGCATAATAAAACTACTTAACGCCGTTGCAATAAATAACATAACGAAAGATACCAATCGTATTGCCTTTTTGTCTTTGAATAACATAATAATATTTAGAACTAAGTTGATAATTGTAAACAAGGCAATGCTGCAAGTCACAAAATACACCGGATTCAGAGGATTACCAAAATACGACCAATAATGCAACGGTCCGTATTCTCCGGGACCTATCGCACACGCGCTAATCACGCTTCTGGGCATACATTCCAATATTAAGGCCGTGACGGATAGCGCAACGTTGAGCCAATTGATTGTTTTTATCGTTTTATTAGTCATTGCCGTCCCCCCCATATATATTATTTTACAGTAATATACCTATCGACAATTACTACACTAAAAAACAACTTTTGTATCGTTTTTAACAAGTCTTATTTATTTTATTAAGATAATGCTCAACTAAAGTATAAGACACGCTGCCCTTGGGATGGACCATATTTAGCGCTTGTTTTGCATCTACCCACTTTGCTTCGTCGACTTCGCCCGAAAGCGTCAATTCTTTGTCCTCAGTCTTGCCAATAAATGCAATCATAAGCATATCCTTTTTGTCAAACCAAAACGTGCCTACAAAATTAAGCGAAGAAAGACTGACGCCTATCTCCTCTTGGACTTCTCTATACGCCGTCTCTTCGGCGGTCTCCTTCGGCTTGATGTAACCTGACACAAGATTATAATATTGAGTAGAAATATAATTCTGTCGGAGCAAAACGACTTGCCCCTCGTCGTTTGTCACCAACACTATTACGCACGAAGAAAACATATCAAAGAGAGGTTTTCTGCACCCCTCGCAATAAGGTATATTTCCCTCGTCACCTATGAGTTTGTCTATAAGTTTTTTCCCGCAGTCGGGACAATAAGTAAAACGCACGAAGCCTCCTGATACTCACATATTGAATAGGTTATCCATTCCACCACCGGCGGAGCCATTTGCCGCAACGCGGTAGTTAATTAAAACGGAGTATCTATGATACGCCGTCTTAGTTATTGATTATTTACATTATATATAATGACATTGATATCGTTGAAATAAAATAAGTATTATAAAAGTTTCTTTTTCTTTAGATACAACGCCAATGCCAACGACACTACGCCCGAAGATCCAAGCACTCCCCAAAAGCCCCAAGGTGATCCTTGCCCCGGCACCCAAGTGTTCATACCAAACAAAGATGCAATCAAAGTAGGAATTGATATCACGAGAGTGATCGACGTCAAAACTTTCATAACGATATTGAGATTATTGGATATAACGGAAGCGTAAGCGTCCATAGTGCCCGACAGAATATCACGGTAAATTGAACACATTTCCATAGCCTGCTTTGTATCTATCGCAACATCTTCAAGAAGTTCGGTATCGTCGGGGTAACTCTTGAGTATATTGTTGGTATTGAACTTATTTTGCATAAGTCTAGATATTACAGCGTCGTTGCCGGTAAGCGAAGTAGAAAAATATACGAGAGAATTCTCAAGGTCAAGCATCTGAATAAGTTCTTTATTCTTAGTAGACTTGTGCAATTCATTTTGAATTCTCTGCGACGCCTTGTCGATTTGCTTAAGATAAGCCAAGTATTTTGTCGCGATATTGTTGAGTATCTGAAACAAAAATCTCGTCTTCTTGTATGTAGCAAAGCCCTTGACTCTATTGCGTATAAAGTCTCGGGTAATTGCCGTATCTTTTAGGCTGACGGTGATAAACAAATCTTTTTTGATTATTGCGCCAAGCGGTATGGTGAAATACGAATAATAGTCTTCCGTCCCCTCTTCTATGACAGGTATGTCGACGAGCACCAAAGTATAGTCGTCTTCGACTTCAAGTCGAGATCTTTCCTCGTCGTCAAGAGGCGTCTTGAGCACGTCGTCTTCGACTCCGCTAATCGACGCAACAAATTCGACTTCTTTGTCTGAAGGGTTGGTGAGATTTATCCAACAGTCTTTGGTATCAAACCCGCTGTCCATATAAACGCTTTCTTCAATTTGTATGAGCCTATTCTCCGCATCGGTCTTGTAAATTTCAATCATAAGCCATACCTCCTTGTCATAAGTTAAAGCGTCTATAGAATGACGCAATATCAAGAAATCTAAAAAGTACCGCGCTCGATTCAACATAACAATTACATTGATAAATCATATCGAGTGTCTACTATATTTTACATTATTGAAAACCGTTTGGCAACCTATCCAACGTAATTTTTTAGGTCCGTAAAGACATTTTTGAGTCGCAATTTGCTCTGCGCAGTCATTGCGGAAGAAAATTTTGCGCTGTATAGACCTTTGAGAACTACTTTTGCAATACTCTTGTCCGGTTGGCTTGCCAAGAAATCTTCCACGCTTTTTGCAAGTTGCATTGCGCTATCCTCCTCGACTTCTACCTTTGGCAACGTGAGGTCAACGCTCTTTTCTTGATAAAGCGTATTGGAATCGAGTTTGATAAGAAACTTTTTCTTATATCTTTTGTCAACGATAGCAAACAGTCCTGATATGACGCAGTCAAGCGCAATGATTACGAGCCACAACGCAAACGTAGCCAATATTGCTGTCGATACTATGCCCACAGAATATCCGTTCATTGCAACTACGACGCCCAATAATACTATATGCGCAAGAGCCGCTGCTCCGACAATACTTTTTTTCTTGGATTGAGCACAAAAGTGAAAAGTGTTGAGATACTCTTCCATAGGCATTGCCGTGTCGGCAATGTGCTTGGCTTGTCTCTTGATATATCCGGGAAATACCTTGACGACTTTTTTGTTGAAAGTAAATACCGTGCTTGGCGAGAGATAAGAATGTGTCTTTAAAAATCTCTTAAGTCTTGAGTACGCCTTTGCATATACGCGCTCGGCAGAATAGACGAGCATTTGAACTAGCAACACGATAATTGGCACAGCAACGGCAAACGCAACTATCTGCCATACTTTCCAACTTGCCATAAATGCTTGAAACTTAGAATAGGTGTCTGAAATAAATGATAGCAAAATTTTAGCCTCCAAAATAATATGTACAACCTATTAACTATCTTAATAGTTGACATAAACGATAATTTTATACGGCTAAAATTAAATTGCCTGATTGAAATTTCTCCACTTTGGTCGAAGTGACAAGATAATAAGTGGCAAGATAATAAATAAAAAAACAATATAGAATAGTGATAGTGTCGGTATATTATTCAAATTAGATATTTCGACTTCGTTGCGCTCCGCTCAATATGACGTCACAAGGTTTGAGATTTCTCTACTTCGGTCGAAATGACATATTGTGCGAGTGTCAATGACATATAAAAATCTGCGCTCATTCTAAAGTATTATAGTCTTGTTTTTCTCAAGCATAAATATAACTTTTTTATCCACCTTTACGCCAAGACACTCTT
The DNA here is from genome assembly GCA_029060025.1 of Clostridia bacterium. Lineage (GTDB taxonomy): Bacteria > Bacillota > Clostridia > Christensenellales > UBA3700 > RACS-045. Next base: position 3,667 of record JAIDUV010000016.1, read on the forward strand.
CTATTGCCATTGCATACAACTCAAGTTGTCTTTGATATCTCTTCTTCACTTGCTCTTCGCTCTTGCGCGAAAACTTGAAATCTACCAAGACGTTTTCCCCGCCCTTTTCGCCGCCTTGAATAAACAAGTCTATTGTGCCTTGCAGAAGGACCTTGTCGTTGCTGTCTACACTCAAAAACTCACAAGCAGGCAAATTGAGCATAAACTGTTTTTCTCTATAATGAGGATACGTCCTTGCCTGTTGCATAACCTCGCTTTGAAGACACTCAAGAATAGACTTTGGATCTATAAACGCTCGTTGTTCTTGGCTCAAAAGTCCTTGCTCAACCATACCGTCAAGTTGGTCTATTACGTCGTCTTGAGTAAAACAAGCATAGTCTATGCACTCCAACACTCTGTGATAAGCCACGCCTTCGTCGGCGCTATTTCGCTTATCTGCCATTTCTTCGTCGGAAAAGTCTATATCTTTGAAAGAGTCGAGAATATCCGCGCCGTCGTCATTTGCAAAAGAATCGTAATACTCGTTGTTTACTGCAGTGACTGTATGCTTGACAAGCAACGTCGTCGAAGACTTAAACGCATAATGCTTATGAAGGCTCTCTTCAAACGCATTAGCGTTGCCTATGTCTACCAATTTCCTCTTGCAAGTTTTCTCGACTTGAGAAGCGTCTTTAGTCTCCTCCTGCTCCGCTTCGCTATCAAAATACTTATCGTAAAACGACGGATTTTCCACTGCAACATTGTTGAGCCAATCAATCATACTCAAAGGCGTCTTGATTTTTTCCTGTCCAAATGCCTTTTTATTTGCGCCTCTGCTTTTACCAAGTCCGCCTGTCGCAGTGATATAAAGCATATTTCTCGCTCTTGTCGTAGCAACGTAAAAGAGGCGCATTTTTTCCTCTGTCAAATCTTTGACTTTAAATTTTTTCATTATGCGAAACGGCAGACTGTCTTCATAAAGTCTGTCTTGCTCGTCTACGCTCTTAATCGCAAAGCCATAGTTCTTGTCATAAATGATATTAGAGCCGTTGAGTTCCATCAAACTGAGTTCTCTTGCGGCGTCGATGATAAATACGATGGGATACTCCAAGCCCTTACTGCTGTGAATAGTATTGGTGACTACGCAATCCCCATCATATCCGACTTCGCCCGACACTTTGCCAAAATCCGAAGTCGCGTCGACCGCCTCGACAAACTTCAACAGACTGCTATTATACGGCTTGCCTGACAATGACTGAATAAAACTCTCAAGACCTGCAAACTCGCCTATTCCGTCCTCAACGGCAGTCATATACGCTCGATAATTAAAATCGTCTATCAACTTGCGTAAAAGACTGTCCATATTCATAAAAGACGCGATTACGCGGTATTTAGCAATCGTCTCAAAAAAGGATTTCAGTCTCTTTGCCAAATCGTCGTCCACCTCTTTTACGTACTTATCTACAGCCTCGTGGAAGAAGTCCACTTTGCCTGCGCTCGTCTTGATTTTTGTCAAATCTGCGTAAGTGAAATTTGCAAAAACTTTGCTCGTCAAAATCTCTGCCAACGGTATGTCTTGACGGTGATTGTCTAGAACTCTGACAAACGACGTGAAGAGACTGACGCAAGAATTGTTTTTTTCTTTGAGTATCTTGCATCCATCTACAGGTATACCTGCCGTCTTTAACTCGCTGACAATGCTCTCCACATTGGCATTTCTCGTCGCGCACAGCAACGCTATATCAGAATACTTGATTGTCCTATAAGTCATTCCGCCGTCGGCAGACGATACTTGTATTTGTTTTTTGCCGACAATCGACTTGATTTTTCTTGCAATATACTTTCCTTCTTGACAAGAAAAAGACTTGGCTTCCTGCGCGTCTTGCATTACGCTGTAGACTCCATCTTGGCAAGTAGGTAATTCCAATTGCTTTTTCTCTTTTGGAAAATGCGCAATGCAAATAGGAATATCAGGCTGGATATCATAATCTAGATTGCCCTGCAAAAGTCTGCTTTCTTTCTTATAGTCGATACCGCCCATATCTTCTTTCATTATTACGTCAAAAATAGCGTTGACAAAATCTATGACTTCTTTGCAAGACCTGAAATTGCTGTTGAGAGAAAAGGAGTTGCCTTGTTGCGGTTGTTGTTTATAAAGACGGTATTTATCCAAAAATATCTTGGGATCCGTCATTCTGAATTGATAGATACTCTGCTTGATGTCACCCACCATAAACAAGTTCTTACCGTTGGAAAGCCTTGTCAAGACGTACTCTTGAACGGCGTTGATGTCCTGATATTCGTCCACGCAAATATAATCGTAATTTGATGCCAACTCTTTTGCCAAAGCGTCGTTTTGCATAACCTTGACAGCGTAATACTCAAGGTCGGCAAAGTCCATCTTGTTGTCCTTTTGCTTTAATGCAGAATATTCGGCGCAAACCTTTTTCAATATGTCAACAAGTCTGACGAGATACTCTTTGTTTTTGTTGAGCCCTTCCTGCATCTGAACGTACGGCAAAGGGAAAAACGCTTTGAGTTGTTTGTCAAGCAAATTTGTTACGTCCGCCTTGTACGCTTTGTATCTCTCCTGATGCTCTATATTGTCGTCCTTTTGCTCTTTGGAAAGAGTGGGTACGTTGGCAAACTTGGGAGCGAATTTAACTACCGTTGCAAGGTCTTCAATATCTTTAGTCTCTGATAAATTATTCAAAAAATCAATTATGGATTTGACGTGCTCCAAGTGCTTGTACAGTCCCTTGCTTTCAAAAAGCATTTGCCAATCTTGCGCCTGATGGAGCAAATCAAAACAATCTTCGTGTATGCTCGCAAGATAAAGTTTTGCAAGTTTGCTCTTCTTAAAATCGCCGTCATAGCAGCAAAACGCCACTTCCTCAAGATAAGCGTCTCTGTCGAGTTGCGCTTCCAAAAAACCGTAAAGTTTTGCAAGCGTTTCGCAAAATCTATCTTCCCCGCCAAGATAGTTGATGAGTATGTCTATTTGATAATCATAGTTTTCCCTATACTCTTTCATAACGCTTGTGACTGCTTTTCCAAAAAGCACTTGTTTTTCATTGTCGTCGACTATTGAAAATGACGGCTGAATCTCAAGATACTCAAAGTTGTTTTTGATTATCGTCGAGCACAAAGAGTGCATAGTGGATATATCTGCAAGCGGCGCGTCTTCTATCTGCTCGCGCAAATAATCTTTGTCTTGACTTTCTGCCAGTCTTTTTGCAAGTCGAGAGCCGATTTTGCTCTTGAGTTCGCTTGCCACGGACTCGTTGAAAGTGACCATTATTATTCTTCTCAAAGGAGTCTTTCCTTTGCCGCTCTCTCCGGTGATAAGCCTGACCACTCTCTCAAGCATAACCGCCGTCTTACCGCTTCCCGCAGAAGCCGAAACGAGAGTATTGACGTCGACGCTGTTGATTACGTCAAGTTGTTCTTTTGTCCAATTGATAGCGCCCATACTCACTTCTCCTCCTTTGGCAAACTTAAACCGTCTTTACATAAGTCCCCGACAGCGCTGACGTCTATACACTGACCTTCCTCTTGAGACTCTTCTCCGATAAGACTTTCAAATTCTTCCTGCGAAATATCTTTTACGTCTCTTACGTATAACTTTGAGCGAGCGCACAAATCTTTATAATCGCAGTAATTGCAAGCCGCCAGCACTTCCTCTCCCTTGATATTCAAAGGAGACTTTGCAATATATCCGTCCTCTATCTCGCTTGCCGCTTTGCTTGTCAACTTCATTACGTAATCGCAAGCGTCGTCAAAACTCTTGCCCGACATCACGTGACCGAGTTGCGATTGCGAAGAATATATAACTTCGCCGTCCTTATTGGTTTTGCTTTTGATAGGATAAACTCCGCTGGTGAAATCGGCATTTTGCGCAAATCCTTTGTCAAGGTCAAAGACGTCGTCTTTGTTGACAAAACCGTGAAACATAAATCGTTTTGCCTCGTTATCTTTTTTGACAAATCTGTTGTTCATAAGCAGATAGAAGACGCCTTGCGGAGTGATATTTCCGCTGGCGCGCAACGCGTTGAGATATACAAAAAGTTGGATTCTATCTCCGTAAAATATATTTGACGGACCAAATTGAATATTGCTTTTTGACTTATAGTCCACGATAATAGCCTTGTCGTCAAACTTATCTATTCTGTCTATTACGCCTTCAAAACTCAATTTGCGAACGCCGCTGGAAATCTCCATCCCCAATATTATCGCATCGCGCCGCTGCCCAAACGCCGCCTCGAGTTTGTGAGGACGGAACTTGGTGACCTGCATATTAGCCACTAGATTTTTGACGACGTAGACGGCTTGATTTATCAATTGTTGAAGCGTAAGCGCGTTCTTCTTACCGTCCAGCAAAAAGGCGTAATCTTTGCTATTTTCCACTTCGCTCAAAAATAACTTAGGTACTATGCTTTGAATTTCCTGCTCGCTCTTATCTGCGCAATTCTCAATAGAAAAATATTTTTCCATAACTGCGTGGAGCAAAATACCTGTGTCCTTGACTTCAAGTCCCGCAATCTCTTTGCGCTGAAGTTTAAGTACGTTTTCGTTGAAGTGCAAAAACGGACATTTAAAATACTTTTCAAACTGCGTCACGGAAGTATGCGAGCCGTTGAACATAGCGTCTCCAGCGCCGTCAAGTCTGACTTCGTCCTCCCTCTCGCCTATAAGAAAATCAACATAACTTTGTCCATATCTTTGACAGCAAAGCGTATACATAATATTCAATATGTCTTCCAGCGTATCGCTGACGTTGACGGCATTATCATTTGCAAGGCTTTGCAAAGATAAAAACTCTTGTAATATATTATCCTGAGAAGACACGTAATCAATAAACGCGTCTCTATCCCAACTGCCGTCAGGAGTATACTCCCCGCTCGGCGTAATTTCCAAAAGATCTTGAAGATATTCTACCGTCGAACTTGGAGTAAGTTCTTCGCCGTTTGCCGACGCGGTGGGATAACTGACAACCAACTTTTTCCTTGCCCTCGTCAACAGCATAAGCGTAGACAGTCTCTCTTTGCTGTTGCGACGTCTGCAATCTGGCTCGACATTGATATTCATTTTACTCCAAGCGTAATATTCTCTCTCCGACACGATTCCGGTATCGCTGTGCTCAGGCGGGAACTTGCCTGCGACGGCGCCAATTACAAACATATAATCTATATCTGAATATCTGTTTTGGCTCGTCTCGCCAATAAAAACGCTGTCGCTGTATAGCGGTATGTTAGACATCTCGACTGACTCGATTGCCGTCATAATAATGCCGTAAAATTCTTCCCAGTCGGCTATATTCCCTCCCAGCATACTCTCGCATTTGTCAAATATCGAATTAAGTTTGTCTTGTGACTGCAACGTGATACTCGCCAATTCTCCAAAGCCGTTTTGCTCCTGCCACTTGGCAAGATTTTCCACCAAGGACGACGCTTGCGCGTCTTGCAAAAACTTCCTAACCGCCGCGATATGCTCTTTTATATACTTTCCGCCAAAATTAAGAGGTGTAAGCAACTCCATAACCTTTGCTCTCACACTTTCGGCAATTGCTCTGCGTTCTTCGTCACCAATGTTGAATGGAGATAGAAATCTGGTATACTCGACGCCGTATTTGCAACAGTAGTTGTCAAAAATACACACTTCGTCAAAGTCAAGTCCTAATATAGGCTGCTTTGCAAATTCCAAAACGCTTGATTGCGAAAACTTTTCGCCTACCGCCCTGATTGCCGAGACAACCAACTTAGTCAATGCCTGCGAAGAAAGTTGTTGTTTTATATCGGCATAAAAAGGTATGTCAAAAGCCTTGAAAATACTGTTGATATACGGCGCATACGTTGCAAAATCACAGCAAACTATTGCCATATCTCTATATCTTGCGCCCTGCCGTCTGACAAGATAATTGACTTGTCTTGCCAACGACTTGACTTCGTCTTGAATACTCTTGCAGGCAAGTATTTGCGTCCTGCCGTCTCTTACGCCGTCGACCTTGCCGTAGGAATAAAGCCCATTGAATATTATCTCGGCGTCCCCTGTCAACTTTTCGCGAGCGTAAGAAATATCCATAGTCACGCCGACTTCGCTTACCAAAGAAAAAAGCCGTTTTTTTACGTCAGTCGGAAAGACCTGCGAATTGTCTCCGTCACTGTCGACAAGACATATATGCGTATTCAGCGCATTGACCATAATGGCTTTGATAATATCGTACTCAATATTGGAAAACGACGTAAAATCAGATATATATACTTCATAATCGTTGAGCGCGCCGTCGTAAATCAAATCGCAAAGCGCTTGAAGTTTGCTCGTACCGTCGGAATAGTCCTCTTGAATATATTTAACGTAATCGTGATAGATTCTGACAATATCTTTTGTCTTGTTGGCAATACGTTTGGGAAGTCCGTCCACGGCGTTTTGCATACGCTCAACTGATATATTGCTGTTGCGTATCTGCGAAATGACCGCATACATATCATTGGCAAAATCCGCGCTTCTGCCCATCTTGCCAAAGCACAGCAATTCTTCCTTGCTCTCTTCTATGACCTTACGCAACAACATTATCTCCGACTGCTTGTCCAAAAGCCTTTTTTTGTTTTGCAACAACTTGTTGGCAAGTCGCGGAAATGACGATACTTCAATGTCAAAAGTTCCTTTGATATTCAAATGCTCTAGAGTGGCTTTTTGATAAGAAAGAGAAAATCTGTCGGGTACAAAAAGTATATGCTTTTTGCCCGCTCCCAAGTTGCTTTTGAGTTTGTCAAGTATTGGATTTGAGTTGAGAGTGTTTGTCAAAATCAATTCTATCATACATTTATTGTAGCAATTTTTGACATTATTGGCAATATAATATGGGGAAAATTATTGCAAAACGCTTCAAATGTGTTATAATGTAGACATTATGAAAAAGATACTTATAATTTTGGTGGCAATAATACTTACGACTACTCTGCTGTTTGTTTTCGCAGGCTGCGGAGAGAGTTTTTCCAAGAACTCTATTATGTCGCAAATCGACAACAATCTCGGTTGGCACGAGGGCGGAACGGAAACTTGCGTATACGACGTGACTATCGACGGCGTAAAGGTGGGCGAATATACTTCAATAATGAAGTCGCTCTTCAACCAAAACGTAGAGATTACCTCTTCAAGCGATTCTGTCAAGCCTACGCTCAACAACTTCACTGGATATAAATTCACGTCGACAATGAGCGCGGAATACGACGGCAAAACTTTTGTCAAAGAGACAGAAAGTTATGCAACTCACCGCTTAGAGCCAAAACTCTCTTACGCCAAGACGGTAGAAGACGGCGAGACGATAGAAATAGTCACTTCTTATGAAGAGAAAAAGAGCAACGTCACCTTCATTAAAAACGGCGAAATCACGACTGATTCTGCAAAATACAGCAAGTCGGCATTTGTCGTCGACAACTCGTTCTTGTATCAATTTGCAAGAGCAACTACTCTTTCTGCTTCAGTAACTATAGTAGTTCCCACTTATAATACGGCAACAAACAAAACTACAAACCCCTCTTTTACTTGCTCATACGCAAGCGCTAGCAACATCATACTTGCCAACAAATTTGTACTAAACAAGAGTTTTAGCCAGACGGTAGCAAGCGGCGAAGTAAGCGGAGAGGCGATTAGCGGAGCAGTAAATACCGGAGTGGCAGACAACAGCGGAGACATAACGACTTCCGACGCTGACGAAAGCGGAAACGTAACGATCACTTATCCCAATACATTGACGGCAAGTATTCCGGTAATCAAATGCACTTTCACCACAACTAAGACCTTCCCTGCAAGCGGTTCAATTAGTTGTATGATTTCCACTGCAGCAATGAAAGAGCAAGGAGCAAACAAATTTGTCAGCCGCGCGGTAGTACGCTTCCAAGAAGACAATATCGTGTATAATCTCACGAGTGTAAACTACACGCTCTAATCTAATCAAACCAACGTAAAGCGAGCGTACGGAATCTGTACGCTCGTTTTTATTATAATCATTTTAAGCAAAACGCAGTGCAATACAAAATAAATTTAATTATTTTTCCATAACTAAACAGATGCGTACTAATTTGTACACATCCATTTAATATAAAGTTTATTTATCATCTCGAGCGCAGTCGAGAGGTATATATCCGTTTATTAAATATGTAGAGTTTTCTCCACTGCTGTCGAAATGACATATTCGCGAGCGTCAATAACAAAAGGCGGGAATAATTCCCGCCTTTGCATTTATACTTTGTTATTACTTCTTATTCTTGATAGCCCTCTGCTCCTTCATATACTCTTGATATCTGTCAATCTGATCTTCCCTCAAATTGACCATTCTCTTGGCTGTTGCAAACGCTTGTGCGTCATCTACGATAAGTTCTGTTTCCTTTACTCTCATTTTGGTTCCCTCGCTACCTGCGTCTCTTCTTATGTCCTTGAGATACTCGTCTTCCATCTTAAAGAGCGCTACCGTCGTGTCTTTCTTTATCGTAAGTTTGATAAGCGGATTGACTGATGACTGTCCCAAAAGTATAAA
>JAIDUV010000017.1 GCA_029060025.1 Clostridia bacterium
TATTGATTTCTTGCTTGAGCAAATTCTTTGATATACGACACGAGTTGGCACTCGTCGGCTATTTCCATACCGCACTGATCAGAGAGTACGCGATAGAAAAGTTGAGGTTGGGGTGTGACGGTAAGAGCGCAAGTTCCTCTGCCGAAATCTACTTTGACGCTAGTATCGTTTTGGAGATACATATCGTCGACAAAGATATCTGTAAGACGCTTGTAGTCACCCATCACTTGCATATCTTTTGCCACATCGCATACCTTGTCTATGATGTGCGATATCACTTCGCTTTCTCTAGGCAATGCCTGCATCCAGCCCGGCATATTGACGTCCACCATACGAAGCGGGAATTGCAAAAGCACGCTTTCCAACAGGTCTGTCATATCACCTGCGTTCATCTCCTGGATATTCTTGAGCATTACCGGTATGCCATACTCGCTCGCAAGTTCGTCTCTCAATCTTATTGACTCCGAATCTTGCGGGTGCTTGGAATTGAGCAACAATACAAAAGGTTTGTCAAGTTCTTTCATCTCTCTGACCACTCTCTTTTCAGCAGTCAAATATCCCTCTCTTGGCAAATCGAGAATAGAGCCGTCCGTAGAAATAAGTACGCCGATTGTCGAATGATCGGTGATGACCTTGCTTGTGCCGTACTCCGCCGCTTGAGAAAATGGCATTTGCTCTTCGCTCCAAGGCGTGTTGACAAGTCTGTCGACGTCTCCCTCTTCAAAACCTTGCGCGCCTTCAAAAGGATAACCCACGCAATCTACCAAGCGAAGTTTTGCATTGCACCCCGGCGCAAGTTCTACGTCTACTCCGCCGTCGGGAACGAACTTGGGTTGAGTCGTCATAATAGTTCTGCCGTCGGCAGATTGCGGCAACTCGTCTACAATACGTTGTTTGTGATAATCGTCCTGCAAATTTGGCAAGACCATAGTCTGCATAAATTTTGTAATAAAAGTTGACTTACCGCTTCTGACCGGTCCGACAACGCCAATATAAATATTTCCTTCTGTGCGTGTAGCAATATCCTGATAAAGGTCGAATTTTTCCATATACTCCTCCAATTTTTAGTACGTTAAAATATATTAGCGGTAAATGGAAAATATTCGGTATATTAAAAATTTGTAATTATTTTTGCATTTTTTTGGTAAGTCAATTCCTGTCAATGTCATTGACGCTCGCAATTTATATGTCTTTTTGACAGGAGCGTAGCGAAATGGAGAAATCTAAACATATTAAATAAAATAAGATGACATAATATGTAATGTCATTTCGACCGAAACGAAGTGGAGTGGAGAAATCTCTATCCTATTATCATACCGAACGGAATGAAACGAAGTCGAAAATCTAAAAAGATTAGATTTCTCGACTGCGCTCGAAATGACAAAAGTTGCTTGAGGTGAAAAGGATATTTGATGTCAAACTAATTCAACGATACTCCTTGCAACAAATTAAGATACTTTGACAGCATTTCGTCGTATTCGGTATAGATACTGCCCTCTTGCATAAGATTGTCGGCAATGTCTTTGCACTCTTCGATAAGTCTTTTGTTGATAAACACGCCTATCTTGCCGCTTCCTCCGCTTTGATTTACGCCCAAAAAGTCACCATAGCCTCGCATATCTGCGTCTATCTCTGCAATCTTGAGACCGTCGCGGTTATTCTGAAGCGCATTGAGACGTTCGTTTTCTTCCTGCTTGGAAGTGTGCAAGAAACAATACGACTTGATATTGGGATTTCTGCCAACTCTGCCGCGCAGTTGGTGAAGCGCCGCCAAACCAAATCTGTCACTGTTGAGCACCGCCATTACACTTGCGCGCTGGCTGTCAATACCGACTTCTATTACGGAAGTTGCGACAAGCACGTCAATATCCCCCGCATAAAATCTTGCCATAATCTCGCTCTTTTCCTTGTCTTTCATACTGCCGTAGACAAGTCCGACGTTGACGTCTGCAAGTTCTTTCTTGACAAGTTGTTTATAGAGCATCTTTGCCGAAAAAACTTCCAGTCCCTCGCTGTCCTCAACAAGCGGGCATACGATATACGCCTGCTCGCCGTAAGATACTCTCTCATTGATAAATTTATAAAGCCCTTTGAGTTTGTCGTCTCCCATAACGAAAGTGGAGATATTATCCCCCGTACCCTCTCTTGGCTGGAGCACGGACATATCCAAGTCTCCGTATATCGAAAGTGCCAACGCTCGCGGGATGGGAGTTGCGCTCATTACCAAAGTATCCACTCCCACAGCCTTGTCCTCGAGTTTGCTCTTTTGTCTTACGCCAAAGCGGTGCAACTCGTCTATTACTATAAGTCCGAGATTGTCAAACTTGACTTTGTCGTTGAGTACGGCGTGAGTGCCTACTATGAGATCGATTTCGTCTTTGCTCAGCGCCGAAATTATCGTTTTCTTGTCCGCAGCCGCTGTAGATGAAGTGAGCAAAGCCACTCTTATCTTATCTCCAAAAAGTGACAGCGCGGTGCGGTAATGCTGACGCGCAAGAATTTCGGTGGGTGCCATTATTGCAGATTGTCTGCCGCACTTCTTTGCAAATAAACAAGTGAGCAATGCGATAACCGTCTTGCCCGATCCTACGTCACCCATCAACATTCTGTTGGTATGTCTCTCTCCTCTCAAATCTTGGATAATTTCCTCTATTGCCTTATTCTGTGACGGAGTCAACTGATAAGGCAGATCGGATATATCTTGCCTTAGATCTTCGAGTGTGCAAAGATATGGATGTGGTTTTTTATTAGCGGAATTATTCTTTATTACTCTATAAGCAATTATTTGATATACGAGTTCTTCTATTGCAATGCGCCTGCGGGCGGACTTGGTGATGTCCATATCCGTTGGGTCGTGAACTATTCTAAAGGCGTCGTCAAGTGACATATCGCAAAACTCGTCGAGTCTGCTTGCTATATGCGTACTCTCAAGACAAGCATTGACTATATTGCGAAAAGTCTGCTGCCCCACTGCGTCTTTGAGCGGATAAATGGGAACGATACCTTGCAAGCGCTTGTTTTCTTCGGCTTTTTCAAAACTGGGATTGGACATCTCAATCTTTTTGCCGTTGAGCCGAGCCTTGCCCCAAAAGAGAAATTCTCCGCTCTGCTTAAGAAGCGAAACGACAAATGGAGAGTTAAACCAAGTCAATTTGATTTTCTTACCCTGCGTGTTGAGCGTTGCGGTGCAAAACGACAGACCTCTCTTTGCTCTGATAAGTCCGCTTACGGAAGTCAAAAAGCCTTTGAGCAAAACGTAATCTCCGCTCTCTATGCTCTCCAAATCAGTCTCCTTGGTCATATCCCAATAAAATTTAGGATAAAAATAAATAGCGTCGCGCGGCGTAGATATTCCAAGTTTGTTGAGTTTTTCCGCGGTCTTTGCGCCCACTCCCTTTACGTCGGTAAGTTCCATATTCCCTTCCAGATATTATATAATATACAATAATTACCATCTATATATAATATAATCGTATATATTGATATGATAAGTATAATTCATTGCAAAAAAATAGTCAAGCATAGCGCAATGTCAAATATTGAACAATGTTCAATATAAAGTTTATATTGCGAGTACGCAGTAAAAACGTCTTATAAAAATACAATCTGCAAGCAGGTAAATTGCTTGCAGATTTTCTTGAACAATGTTCAGTAATATGTATTTTTAGTATAAAAAGTTGATAAATGAACGATTTTGAGCAGTTATTACTCTATCGAAATCAAGTAATAGTAATGAGGCTGACCGCCAAAATAACTTACTACGTCAAAGTCCTCATACTTTTGTTTGAGTTTTGCCACCAACTTCTCTGCGTCTTCTTTGCTTACGCCTTCGCCGTAATACAGAGTAATAACTTCGCTCCACTCGTCGACCAATTTATCAATGACTGCCAAAGTCGTATCTTCTACGCTCTTTGAATCTGCAATGATAGTCTTGCCGTCCAAGCCGATTATATCTCCTTCGGAAATATCAAAGCCGTCAAGATTGGTATTACGCACCGCATTAGTGACTTCACCGCACTTAAGATCTTCAAAAGACGACGTCATTTCGCTTACGTTAGTTTCTACGCTTTGGTTTACGTCAAAGGCAAAAGCCGCTCTTATTCCCTGCGCTATTTCCGTCGTAGGGATGACTTCAACGCGTTTTTGCGTGAGTTCTTTAACCTTTTCAGCCGCCATAATAATGTTTTTATTATTAGGGAGAATAATCACGTTGTCGGAATTGACCTTTTCTACTGCAGTCAAGATATCTTCCACGCTTGGATTCATAGTCTGACCGCCCTCGATAACTTCGTCAATAGTCAATTCTTTAAAGATATTTGCAATGCCTTCGCCTGCGCAAATAGAAATTACGCCGATTGCCTTCTTGGTCTTCTCTCTTTCTGCAACCAACGCTCTGTGTTGTTCGAGCATATTTTCTATCTTGACTTTGTCTAATTCGCCAAGTTGCAACGCATTGTATAACGCACGGTTAGGCTGATTGGTGTGTACGTGAACTTTTATGAGATTTACGTCTCCAATTACGATTACGCAATCACCGATAGCCATAAGTTTGTCTCTCAACTTCTCAATATCTTCTTCCGTGACGTGTTTTTTAAGGTTTATAACAAAATATTCTGTACAATATGCATATTTGATATTGTCCAAATCGTGCTCGTCACTGCCAAACGCGTCCAAAATCGGCGTCGGCACAACTGCATTTTCGCTATCTTCGACAACTTCGGGTATTTCTACGCCCGCCAAAGCATTGTAAAAGCCTTGGAATACGCACAAAAGACCTCTACCGCCAGCATCTACTACGCCTGCTTGTTTTAATACAGGCAACATATCCGGCGTTTTTTGAAGAATTTCTTCTCCCTTCTTTATCAATTGGTCAAAAAAGTTGATAAATGAAGCATTTTTGTTGGCAATCGAAGGAGCATTTTCTGCCATATATCTGATTACCGTCAACACAGTGCCTTCTTTTGGCTTTGTGACTGCGTTGTAGGCAACTTCTCTCGAATACCTCAATGCGTTTGCAAAAGATTTTGTCGTGATCGACTTTTCGTCCGCAAGAACTACTGCCAATCCTTTTATAATCTGCGACAGGATTACGCCAGAGTTTCCTCTTGCGCCTTTAAGCGCTCCTCTTGAGTATGCTGTCAATATTTCTCTTATATCGTCGGTCTCTACGGCTTTTACCTCTTTTACCGCAGACGCCATTGTGAGTGACATATTAGTTCCCGTGTCACCGTCGGGTACCGGAAAGACATTCAGAGAGTCGACCATAGCCTTATTTGCCTTGAGGTATCTATAACCTCCGTCAATCATCTCCAATATCTTGGCGCTATCTAAAACTTTCATTACATTCTCCGATTAAACCTTCACGCCCACAACGTTGACGATCACACCGTCAACTCTCATACCCGTGTACGTTTCTACGTTGTACTTCACCGTACTTTTGATCGAATCCGTCACGGCGTCAATATTTATTCCTTCTTTTAGGACAACGAAAAGTTCAATGTTAATCTTATTTTTCAAAGTGACAATCTTCACTCCCTTGCCAGAAGGGCACTTATTAAAAAACTCACTAATACTGTCACTCAATTTGCGCGACACGAGATCTACGACGCCGTAACAGTCGGCTGCCGCAAAATGCGCCACCATTGATATAGCCTTATCAGTTATTATTATTCTTCCGTAATAATTTGATGTCTTTACTGCCATATACTGTAATTCTAACAAAAAACACAACTCTTATGCAAGTGTTTTTATATATTTTAGTTGCGCATTTAAAGTATTATAAGCAAAAATACAAAAAATTATAAAAAATTTTGAAAATTTAACGATATTTTCTTGCAATTATTCTGCCATAGTGGTATTATATCTAGGCAAGAATTGAATGGAGGTATTCATATTATGTCTAAAGTATGTGCTATCTGCGGTAAAGGTCAACAAAGCGGCAACAAAGTAAGCCACTCTAACCGTAAATATAGAAGAAGTTGGGGAGCCAACGTACAAAAGGTCAAAGTAGTAAACACAAACGGTTCTACTCAAAGTTTGTATGTATGCACCAGATGTTTGCGTAGCGGCGCTGTAGAGCGCGCTTAATCAATTAGATTAACCGACAAAGTACACACCCTGATAATTCAGGGTGTTTTTCTTTTACTTTTTAGTTTTTTCTTTTGAATACTCTCAAAATTGCTTTAATAAATCTAGGTGGATTGATACAAATAATTCTCATAATAGCCTCCAATATTCTTTGTTGCAATATATGAAGACAGTGTGAATTGTGTTACAATAATTCTATTAGGTTGAGATTTCTCCACTTCGCTTCGCTACGGTCGAAATGACATTGGAATACTGCTTTACTAAAGTCGTAAGAAACGAAGCGACGGCATAGCGAGCAAGCAATATTGCGTGGACGTAGCGCGTCAATGACATTTTACAATTTATTTATTTGAAGCAGATTTAAGCGCCTTAATAGCGTCCTTTGGATCAATTGCGCCAAAAATAAAACTGCCGCTGACGGCAATATTTAGCCCTCTTTGCTGCATTTCGGCTATATTATCAACGCTTACGCCGCCGTCAAACTCGATTTCGACGTCTCTTTCGCCTATCAATTCCTTCAATTGGCTGATTTTTTCCATTGTCTCGGGTATAAACTTTTGCGCTGAAAAGCCCGGATAAACACCCATAAGCATAACTAAATCTACCATATCAATATATTTGCTTATAGTACTCACTTCAATATTGGGATTGAGTACCAAGCCAACTTTCTTTCCGTGTCTGTGAACGGTGTCTATTATAGATTCTACGCTTTCGCTAGCCTCGGCGTGGAAGGTAATAATGTCTGCTCCAGCCTCCAAAAACTTATCAATATACCTTTCGGGTTTAGTAATCATAAGGTGAACGTCCAAAGGCAACGTAGTATGTTTTCTTATTGCCTTAATCATAGGCGGTCCAAAAGTAAAGTTAGGACAAAAAATTCCGTCCATTACGTCGCAATGTACCCAATCTGCGCCCCAATCGGCAAGTTTTGATACTGCCGCCCCCATATTTGCAAAGTCCGCCGAAAGTATTGACGGTGATATCTTGACATTCATCTTATATTCTCCTTAGTTAGTTAATACAATATTTTTATTGAAATAGGTCGATTAAATACGCATTTGAACAATGTTCAATTATGATTTTATTCAATCGTATCTCTTATTCCATCTATTTTCCACATACTCGAAAAGTCTTGCATATCTTTCATACCTGCTTTTGGCAATCTTTCCGCTTTCCACCGCATCCTTTACTCCGCAAGCCTCTTCTTTATAATGATTGCAACATCTAAACTTGCATCTCTCCGCATACTCGTCAAAGTCAGTATAATAAGTAGACAGTCTTGACGGATCAAAAAGAGGAATCTCCAACTTATTGAAACCGCAAGTGTCGGCAATCTGCGTGCCGTCTGCAAGCGTGATAATTTCTATATGCCGAGTAGTATTTCTTCCTCTATCACCTTTTTTGCTCAAATCACCAGTCTTTTGCTTATCTTCTCCCAAAATACAGTTGATAAGTGAGGATTTACCCACGGCAGACTGTCCTGCAAGACAAATAAACTTACCTTTTATCTTATCCATAAGCAAATCAATGCCTTGATTTGTCTGCGTGGATATGACTAAAATATCCGCAATATCTTTATAATCGTTGGCCACGTCTTGCGCAACGGCGTCCGCGCCCTCCATATCCGCCTTATTTACACAGATAATTGGCTGAATACCGTTTTCCGTTGCTCCAATTATCAATTTATCTACAAGCATCATATCGGGTTTTGGTATAGGCGCAAGCACAATGACGATGCCGTCCATATTACTGACGTAAGGACGTACAAGTTGAGTTCGTCTTGGACGTACTGTCTCAATGATACCCTCTTTGTCCAAAGCAATGTCAACTATGTCTCCGATAAACAACTCTCCGTTTTGCTTGAGTTTTCCGCGCGGATAACACTTGACTTTTTCACCGTTTGACAAAGCCACGGTATATACGCCGCCAACACCTTTGATAATCTGCCCGCTTGTCTTGACTTTGATAATTGCCTCCTAATGCGAAATTTTCGCAATTTTTATTATTATAGGTCGATTATTTATTATTTTGAACGATGTTCAAAATCTCTTTTGCCGCTAGATATTCTCTGTAATTCATACCGTACAACTCACTTTCTTTATCCTCGATATTATCTAAGATATTCTTAAGGTCATTGCAAACGATTGCGATATCCTCATAGAAACTCTTTAGTAGCAATTCTTTCTCCGTCGCAGTGGGATTACTCTGACAATTCCCGACGCTTTCGCAAAGAACGTAACTACTGTGAAAAATAATATCGTTGTAGTATTCCTTTATTACAAAGAGTTGTTTTATCGGCTTTACGATAATACCGCACTCTTCTTGACACTCCCTAATAATACACTCTTCTTTGCTCTCTTCGCCTTCAATGCCGCCGCCCGGCAACATTATTATAGGCTTATTTTTAGCATATTCTACGAATATCTTTTCTCCGTCCAATATTACCGCTCTCACAGCGTATCTATTGTGTTCATATATCTTATTGACAGTATAATTATCGTCGAATATTTCAATTATCTTCATTATTAACCACCTTTCTTCTCAATTGTCCGCAAGCGCCGTCAATATCACTTCCCATACTCCTACGCACAGTCACGCTTACGCCTTGTTTCTCTAGTACGGACATAAATCTGTATATATTCTTTTTATTGCTTCCGTCTAGACCTCGCTCTTTGACGTAATTCAACGGAATAAGATTGATATGACAGGCAAGTCCTTTGACTACGCCTGCAAGTTGTCTGGCACATTCCTCCGTGTCATTCTTGCCTGCTATCATAGAATACTCAAAGATTATTCGCCGTCCTGTCTTTTCAAAATAATACTTGACTGCCTTGATAATATCGGCAATAGAATATTTTTTTGCAATTGGCATAATCTCTTTGCGCATTTCGTCATTAGGCGCGTGCAAAGATATCGTCATAGTCGGAGTATATCCGTCATCGGCAAGTTGTCTAATTCTGTCGCACAATCCGCAAGTTGATAGAGATATATTTCTCTTGGATATATTAAGTCCTTTTTCGTCACTTACCAGCGTCAAAAACTTGCATACGTTATCATAATTGTCTAGCGGTTCTCCGCTCCCCATAAGTACGATATTCGTCACGCCTCTATCTTCGCCGATAGCGTTACGCGCATTGACGGCAATGACCTGCCCCAATATCTCGCCCGCAGTCAAATTGCGAATAAGTCCGTCCAATCCAGAAGCGCAGAAAGCGCAATTCATTCTGCATCCCACTTGAGTAGACACGCAAAGCGTGTTGCCGTACTTATACTTCATCAGCACGCCTTCAATGATATTGCCGTCGCAAAGTTTGTATAGGTACTTTACCGTGCCGTCTATTTTAGATTTGTATTCGCCGTATACCTCTACGCCTTGTGCAATATAATCTTGCGACAGTTTGTCCAAAAAGCCTTTGGGAAGATTGCTCATCTGCGAAAACTCCGCGCCCTTGACAAGCCACTGCCAAAGTTGTTTTGCTCTAAACTTTGGCTCGCCAAGCCCAACGGTTATATTTTCAATTTCTTCAATGCTCAAATCTATCAAAAGACTTTTTGCCATTTTATTCTCCTTAAGAGCCAACAATCAGTAGATTGCTTACTAACTTAATTTGCGACTACTCTTGCCGCACGAACTTAATTATAGACTTGTCTTACTCAAAGAGACTATCATTAAGTGACGTGAGTAAAATTACGTCGGCAATTGCTGCGATAAGCAGGATAGGTATTGCGTGCGTAGCAGCGCTACGTGCGTAATACGTAAACGAACTTAACGCAGTAATTGACAGTAATATTGCCGCGAGAACTTAATTATAGGCTCTTCTTACCCAACACTGCAATAAAGAATCCGTCCTGTCCTTTACCGTCGGGCAAATACTGTTGAGATCTGACGACTTGCCAATCGGGATTTTCTTTGACAAATCTGCCGACGATATTGTAATTTTCTTCGCGCAAAGTCGTACAAGTAGAATACACGATACGCTTTTTGGTATATTTACTTGCATTGCAAAGTATCTCGTATTGCAACGCGGCAAGTTGTTGGCATTTTTCCAAACTTGCCGTCAAATATATATCTGCCTTTTTGCCCACAACACCAAGTCCGGAGCACGGTACGTCGCAAAGCGTCTTATCAAATTTGTTGACAAATCCAGAATTAAACACGCTTGCGTCATTATATTCTACGATTATATTTTCCGCATCCATTCTGTTTATATAATCACGTATGAGTTGCAGTCTATGTTCGTGGATATCACAGGCAGTAATAGTCACGTCGGCTAGTCCGCTCATATATACAGCCTTACCGCCCGGCGCGCTACACAAATCGAGTATGCTTTCGCCGTCTTTTTCTTCCATTGCCTGCGCCGCCAACATAGACGTCATAGATTGAAATGTAATCAAACCTTTCTCGTTAAGTGACTTGATATAAGCGTCGTTGTCTACAAAAAGTCCGCCTGCAACACTTTGAATATACTCGATATTTTGAGCCTCCAACTTATCTTTCAACTGCTCTAAAGTCAGCCATTTTAAGTTGGGACGAATATGCTCTTTTGTGAAGGTATCGACGCTCAAAAATTCCTTCGTTCTGTCAAATCCGTACTGCTTGCTATAAGCCTTGACAAGCCAAAGCGGTACGCTCGTCTCTACGCTCAATGCCTCAAATCTGTCATTTGGCAATGAGATTTGACCTGCGTCAAAATTCTTCAACGTGGAGTTGACAAAACCTTTGAGTTGTCTCTTGCCGTACTTTTCGCATATCGTGACCAGGCTGTCTACGACTGCATATCTGGGAATTGAATTGATATACGTGAGCGTATACATACCCAATTTGAGAAGTATCGCAACCGTCTTTGACGGTCGTTTGTTTGTCACTTTGGCAAGATAATATTCAAGTTGAACGTCCTTTTGCAACACACCGTAGACAAGTCTCGTAATGATGGCTTGATTGCTTGCGCCGTTGACTCTTTTATTTAGTTCAAGATTGCTATATGCGCCGTCTTTGTAGATGGCAAGCAACACTTCAAAAGCCATTAACAAATCATTCATTTGCCCAAAACCGTCTCGCTTTTTAGTTTCCCGCCCGCCATAAACGACGAAATATCCATTGCCTTTTTGCCCTCCAACTGCACTTGCAAAAGTTGCAACGCGCCATTTCCGCACTTGACGAAAGCGCTGCTTTTCGTTGCAAAAACTCCTCCTGCGGGAAGTTGAGCAGGCAAATCGTCCTCAACGACTTTGCAATTGAGTATCTTAAACAACTTACCGTCAAGATATGTATATAACGACGGCCACGGCGTAAAACCGCGCATTTTGTTGAATATATCTTCGGCGGATAAATTCCAATCTATCAATCCGTCTTCTTTGCTTATCATTGGGTAATGCGTAGCCTTGCTCTCGTCTTGAGGAGTAAATACAGCCTTACCGCCCTCAATAAGTCTCAACGCTTCAATAATGGCTTCGCCGCCCAATACTGCAAGTCTGTCAAAGAGTTGTCCGGCGTTTTCGTCAGGCAATATGTCCAATTGCTTTTGCAACAATATATCCCCGCTATCCACGACAAGCGCAGTCTTCATAATAGTCACGCCGGTGACTTTCTCGCCGTTGATAAGACACCACTGAATGGGACTGCTTCCTCTGTATTTTGGCAATAACGACGCGTGTATATTTAGCACTCCGTACTTAGGTATATCCAAAATCTCTTGACTGATAATTTGTCCAAAAGCGCAAGTAATCATAACGTCTGGATTTATTGCTTTGATATCCTCAACGCCGTCCCGTCTCAATCTGTCGTATTGATATACTTTGATACCCTTGCTTACCGCATACTCTTTGACGGGACAAAATGATATTTCGCCGCGGTTGCGTCTCTTATCGGGTTGAGTAATCACGCCGACTACGTCGTAGCCCTCGCCAACCAACTTATCCAGAGCCTTTACGGCAAAATCAGGTGTGCCTAAAAATAGAATACGCATTTGCTACCTCAATTGTTCATTCTTTGCCGTCGTACTTCTTATCGTAATACAAAGTGCCGTCAAGATGGTCTATCTCGTGGCAAAACGCTCTTGCAATAAAGCCTTCTGCCGTCACACTCATATCGTTGCCGTATCTATCTTGATAATAGACGGTGACTTGATTTGGTCTCTTTACGTCGCAACTCTTTCCAGGAACGCTCAGACACGCTTCGGGACCGATTTGCGATCCTTTGGTTTTTACTATTTCGGGATTTACAAACTCAATATAAAAATCGTCGACCAGTACGACAGCAATACGTCTCAAGATGCCTACTTGCGGAGCGGCAAGACCTACGCCGTCGGCGTGTATCATCGTATCTCGCATATCGTCAATCAACTTGCCAAGTTTGTCATCAAAGACCTCTACCGGACGGCACTTCTTGCGCAAAGTCGGATTTGGGTCTTTTACTATATCTCTCAATGCCATAATTTCTCCTATGCCATATTCTGCGGATTGAGTTCGGCAAAGACTGTCACGCCTCGGCTTTGATTACTCTCAATCACTTGATAGAATTGGGCTATAATTTTACTCTCGTTGTCTCTTTTTATTCTTGCTATTATCTGATAGCGAAACTTGTTTTGTATTCTTCCAAGCGGCGCTTTCATTGCCTGTATATACAGAAAGTCCTGCTTATTATCCTGCGCGTAATTCATAAGTTGTCTGTATATCGACTTGGCTACGTCTATGACTTTGTCCTCGTCTTCCGACGTCATTAGCACGCGTATTATAGTCGTGTACGGCGGAAAGTTTGTCGTCTTGCGCACGTTGTTTTCCTTTTGGAAAAAGCCTTCGTAGTCATACTTTGAAGCGTATCTATACACATAGTGATTAGGCGCGTACGTCTGCAAAATCACCTTGCCGCCCTTATCACTTCTGCCCGCTCTTCCCGCGACCTGCGTAACCAACTGGAAAGTACGTTCGTTGGAGCGGTAATCTTGATGGTAAAGACTCATATCGGCGTCAAGTATTCCCACCAGCGTCACGTCAGGAAAATCGTGTCCTTTGGCTATCATCTGCGTGCCCACAAGTATCTGCGCCTCCTTGGCGGCAAACTTGCCGAGTATCTCAAGATAAGCGTCTTTAGTCGTCGTAGTCTCATTGTCCATACGCAGCACGCTGACGTCAGGCAAAAGTCTCTTTATCTCTTCGACCACCCTTTGTGTGCCTATCTTGCCGTAACGTATGCTGTCACTGCCGCAGTCGGGACAACGGTTGAGCATCTTGTATCTCTTGCCGCAGTAGTGACACTTGAGAAGATTGTCCACCGAGTGGTAGGTAAGTGATACGTCACAATCCGTGCATTTTGCAATATATCCGCACTTTCTGCACATCACAAACGACGAATGTCCTCTGCGATTGAGGAATATCATAACCTGCTCGCCCTTCTTGACGGTGTCTATTATCTTTTCATCTAAAGTCGAAGAAAACATAGAGTCGTTGCCCATCAAAAGTTGGTGCGACATATTGACTATCTCTATGTCGGGCATACCCTTGTCAGAGATACGCTCACTCATCACCGCCAAATCATACTCGCCGCGTTTTGCAAGCAAATAACTCTCTATAGACGGAGTTGCGCTGCCGAGCACTACTTTTGCATTGTTGTACTTTGCTCTAAACCGCGCAATATCAACAGTGCGATAACGCGGATTTGATTCGCTGACGTAACTCGAATCGTGTTCTTCGTCAATTATAATAAGCCCCAAGTCCTTTATAGGCGCGAATATAGCAGATCTTGCGCCTACGGCTATTTTTGCCTCGCCCTTGAGCAGTCTTCGCCATTCGTCAAATCTCTCGCCGTCACTTAGCCCGCTGTGCAACATTGCCACGCTATCCCCGAAATACCCTCTGAAATTGCGAAGCATTTGCGGCGTAAGAGATATCTCCGGCACCAACATAATTGCCGTCTTGCCCTCGGCAAGCGCCCTTTGGATAGCGTTGATATACACAAGCGTTTTTCCGCTGCCGGTAACTCCGTGAAGCAATATGGCGTCGTTTTTGCTTGAAAAAATCTTGTCAACCGCTCTCTTTTGCGCGTCTCGAAGTTGAACAGACTCGCCGCTGCCTTTTACGCTTGCCATAGGCTTGCGCCCAACTTCTTCGCTTGACTTGACAATGATATTCTTATCCGTCAAAGCATTGATAGCGCTCGAAGAAAATTCATTTGACAGCGCTGTCAAATATTCTCCGCCTTGCTTAAGTCTTTCGACAAGCGCAAGTTGGCTCTTTGCCCTTGCGGGTATTTGCGCTATTATTTCGTCAAAACTCAAATCAGGATTGAGACTAAGATATATTCTCGTTAATTCCTTGACGCGTCCTCCGCGAAGTTTTGACGGAATAAACAGTCTCAATGCGTCGACATAGCGAATATAAAACTTGTCTTTCATATACCGCATAAGCGCAAGCATTTCTTCGCTTATGCAGACAAAATCGTCAAGAACGGCTTCTACGTATTTCAAAGACGGCACGTCGGACTTATCGGCTATATCAATACAAAAGCCCTCAATTCTGCGCGGTCCAAAAGGTACGATCACTCTCGCTCCCTTTCGCACGTCAAGATTTGAGGGGATCTCATAATCAAATATCTTGTCCGTCTGCGAATTGCTTATGTCAACAATAACTTTGGCAATCATCTAAGCGCCTCGTCGAGAATTACGTCGGCAACTTGGCTCTTGCTCATCTTTGGGTATGAGCGCTCGCTGCCGTCTCTTTTGAGTATCGTCACGATATTGGTGTCTACGTCAAAACCTGCGCCCTCCGCCGTCACGTCGTTGGCAACGACCATATCGGCGTTTTTACTCTTGAGTTTGCCTTTTGCGCTTTCAAGTAAGTCTTGCGTTTCGGCGCAAAATACGACGAGTTTTCTCTTGCCTTTGACTTCTCCAACGGCTTTTGCTATGTCGGGATTTTTGATTAGTCTGAGCGTAATTTCTTCGCCTTTAAGTTTTTGATTTATTGCCTCGATGGGTCTATAGTCACTGGGAGCCGCCGCCTTGATAATTATATCGCAATCCTTATAATTATCCATTACCGCGTCGTACATCTGCGTCGTACTTTCGACGGATATAACTCGAGTGATATAACTGGGTATCTCAACTTGAGTAAGCCCTTTGACGAGTATTACCTCCGCGCCTCTTTTGAAAGCGCTCTTTGCAATCTCAACGCCCATCTTGCCCGAAGAACGGTTTGTGATAAACCTTACGCCGTCTATATTTTCTCTCGTGGCGCCGGCGGTGACAAGCACTTTCTTGCCCTCGTAATCTCTCTTTGGGAGCAATGTCTCCACTGCCTTTGCGACTATATCCACTGGCTCCGCCATCTTACCCTTTCCGCTGTCTCCGCAAGCAAGTCTGCCCTCGATAGAATCTACGATAATCACGCCTTTGGATTTGAGTTTTGCAAGATTATCCTTGACGGTCGGATTGCAATACATATTGGTATTCATTGCTGGCGCGATAATTATCGGGCACTTGAGCGCCAAATAAGTCGTGGACAACATATCGTCGGCAATACCTTCTGCAAGTTTTGCAATAATATTAGCCGTAGCGGGAGCAATGATACATATATCGGTTTTTTTTGCAAGAGAGATATGCTCGACTTCCCACTGTCTTTCGCGTGAAAACATATCGCATACGACTGGACGCGCCGACAAAGTCTCAAAAGTCAAAGGAGACACAAACTCGGTTGCGTGCGCCGTCATAATGACGTCCACTCCTGCGCCGAGTTTTTTTAGTCTCGATACTATTTCGCACGACTTGTAGCAAGCAATTCCGCCGCTTACGCCCAACAATACGTTGAAGTTTTCAAGCATTTTTCACCCTAGAATTATTGATTGTCTCTCTTTATTTCAACTTCGCCTTCGTATACTTCTTGAGCGGCGAGAGAAATAGCCTTCATACCCGACTTCTCAAGCATATCGGAGTATTGAGTCTCGAGTTGTCTTGCTCTCTTTGCGACGCCGCACACGAGCGCATAACGACACTCTGTCTTCTTTATCAACTTGTCAATTGGTGGATCAATCATCATAATTATTTGCCTCCATAAATAAGATTGTCTATAAATTTTTTATTGTTTTTTACTTTGCATTTTTCCGCTTCGATTATGGATATAATGTCCATTGCGCCTTGCTGCGCATCCTCGTTGACGACGATATAATCGTAGAACACCGCTTGTTTTAACTCCTTAAGAGCATTTTGAGTGCGAATTTGAATTTGCTCCTCGCTCTCGGTCGACCTGCCTCTCAACCTCTGCTCTATAGTAGAAAATTTTTCGGGTGTAATAAAGATCATAACGCAATCTGGATATACGTTCTTGACCTCTAAAGCGCCTTCTGTATCTATCTCCAGCACCACGTCGTAGCCGTCGGACAGATGTTTTTGCACATTGGCAAGCGGCGTGCCGTAATAATTATTATGCACTTCTTTGTGCTCTAAAAACTCTCCGTTGGCAACCATATTTTTAAATTGCTCTACGCTCTTGAAAAAATAGTTGACGCCGTCGACTTCGCCTTCTCTTGGCGCTCTGGTCGTGACAGACACCGAATATTTTAGATTGGAGTATTTCTCCGTAGTGTGCGCAAGGACAGTGCCTTTGCCTGCTCCGCTGGGTCCCGAAACGACTATCAACAAACCTTTCTTTTCCATATACTGTCCTCCTATATAAATACAGCGCCGATGTTAAAATATTGCACGCCGATATTGAACTTCAAATCTATTATACGAGATTTTGAATTTGTTCCCTTATCTTTTCGATTTCGCTCTTCATAAATACCACACATTCGGTGATTTGAGCGTTGTTGCACTTACTGCCGATGGTATTAGTCTCTCTGTTCATTTCCTGAACGATAAAATCAAGTTTTTTGCCTACCGCTCCGCCTTTGTCAAGCACTTCTTTAAAGTGGTCTATGTGAGTATAAAGTCTTGTGACTTCCTCGTCAGTGCAAAACTTGTCACTGTAAAAAGCAATTTCATTGATAAGTTTTACCTCGTCGATTGGAGCGTCTTTTAAATACTCTTTTACTCTTTCTTCAAGTTTTTTTCGATATTCTTCCAGTGTCTTGGGCGCGAGTTGCTGAATCTTCGGAATTGTATTTTGGATATTCTCTATCTTGACGTACAGATCCTTGACGAGTGATTCTCCCTCTCTGGATTTCATTGCGTTGATACTGTCTATAGCGCCAAGACACGCGTCTTTGAGCAATTTAGCAAGCAATTCTTCGTCCTCTTCTTTCGCCACTTGCGTAACCACGTCGGGCATACGCAAGACTTCTGCCGTAAAAAAGTTGTTTTGAATAAGACATCTGCCTTGAATCTCTCTTGCGGCAAGGACATATTGCGACGCCAAGTCAAAATCAATTGCCAACGTCTTTTTGCTTTCGCGAGTATCTTCATAGTTGACGTATACGTCGATATGTCCTCTAGAAATTGCTCCTTGAATAGTCTTACGCAAAATATCTTCCGCAAACGTAAACACCTTAGGCAACTTGATATTGAGGTCCAAAAATCTGTGATTTACCGACTTGAGTTCGACAGTAACCTTGAGTCCGTCTTGCTCGCTGACTCCTTTGCCGTAACCTGTCATACTGTATATAACGTCGTCAATTGCTTTCATAGTATAATACTCCTATTATTCAGGATACGGAAAAATAATAGCATAAATTTAAAAAAAATACAAGTATTATAATTATATTTATCTGCATTATATTATTGAGATTTCTCCATTACGCTTCGCTTCAGTCGAAATGACAAGATAATAATGAATAAAGAATAGTGAATAGTGACGGATATTTTATTGCCATTTCGAGCGAAGTCGAGGTGACATTATAGTAACAGGTGCGTACTAATTCGTACACACCTGTTGAACATAAAATCGGATTATAACTTTTATACCAGATTCACTCAACCGCAGAGATTAGTGCAATTTTTTGCACGTGCGGCGGCAACTGAGCGGTGAGCGTACTTCCCGTACGTGACCCCGAAGCCGTCCTTGCCGTTAGG
>JAIDUV010000018.1 GCA_029060025.1 Clostridia bacterium
TTCTCCACTACGGTCGAAATGACATCTCGTGCGAGCGTCAATAACAATAGCCCATATTCCAAAAAAAGTATACTTTTACTGACCCAAAGATATTGCAAAATAAATATTCGTGAAGTATAATGTATTTGAAAAATTATGCCTTTTCGCAGGCAGTCAAGAAAAGTATACTTTTTTTGGAAAATTGAAAAGTTTGCATTAAAATTAGTATCTATATGAATAAAATACGCAATGCCATAACGTTTTGCATTGCGTATTTGTAATTTCTGTTATTATTGAATTTGCAAAAAAATACCGCTACCTTACGATAGCGGCATTTGCAATTTTGTAATATCTATTACTTCAATTCAGCAAAGTACTTGATAGTTCTTACCATCTGGCTGGTGTAAGAATTTTCATTGTCATACCAAGATACGACTTGTACTTGAGTGTTACCATCTTCCATAGGAGCAACCATAGTTTGAGTTGCATCGAAGATAGAACCGAATCTGCTTCCGATAATATCACTAGATACTATTTCGTCGGTGTTGTAAGCAAAAGACTCAGTAGCAGCAGCCTTCATAGCAGCGTTGATACCGTCTTTTGTTGCCTGTCCCTTAACTACTGCAACCAAGATGGTCGTAGAACCTGTTGGGGTTGGTACTCTTTGAGCAGAACCGATAAGTTTGCCGTTGAGTTCTGGAATAACAAGACCAATAGCCTTTGCAGCGCCGGTGCTGTTTGGAACGATATTGCAAGCGGCAGCACGGCTTCTTCTCAAATCACCCTTTCTTTGAGGTCCGTCGAGAGGCATTTGGTCACCAGTGTAAGCGTGAACGGTGGTCATAATACCAGACATAATAGGAGCATATTCATTAAGAGCCTTAGCCATAGGAGCCAAGCAGTTTGTCGTACAACTTGCAGCAGAAATGATATTGTCACTTGCCTTCAAAGTCTTGTGGTTGACATTGTAAACGATGGTAGGAAGATCGTTGCCTGCCGGAGCAGAAATAACAACCTTACGAGCGCCAGCGTCAATATGCGCTTGAGCCTTTGCCTTAGAGGTGTAGAAACCTGTGCACTCCAAAACTACGTCTACGCCAAGTTTGCCCCAAGGGAGTTCATTAGCCTTTGGCTTTGCATAAATCGTGATTTTCTTGCCGTCTACTACGATGTAGCCCTCTTCCTTTACAGTGCCGTCCTCATTGAGAACTGCTTCGCAACTGTCAACAGTGTGATCATTTGCATAGTTGCCTTGTGTTGAATCATACTTCAAGAGATGAGCAAGCATTTTTGGGCTTGTCAAGTCATTGATTGCAACGACGTCATAGCCTTTTGCGCCAAACATTTGTCTGAAAGCAAGACGACCGATACGACCAAAACCGTTGATTGCAACTTTTACGTTTGCCATAATATATTGTTCCTCCAAAAATAAATATCTTTTATATGTTGCACTAATCGCACATTTACTATTCTATCAACATTTTGCTGTATTGGCAAGTATTTTTTGTAAAATTCCTTTATACTCGCCAAATTTGACAAAATTTTAACACATTCTCCTATTTCAGCGTCATAGAATATGCTTGGTCTTTCAATTGAATAAAGAAAGACAGACTTCTTTTCAGAAGTCTGCCTGTAATTATTGATTTTATGCGTATTGGAACTCAAAGTCTTCGTTGTTTTCGTTATCCCCGACAATTCCGTCGTTTTCCGAACCGTCATTTGGAGTGTTTTCTTCACCACTCTTTAATCCTAGCATCACCGCAATCCGATCCTTTACTGCCGCTACTGCATCCGCATCACCTATTACGCCTGCGAACATATCAACGACTTGACAAGCCATATAATACAAAGTTCCGTTGAAGCCTTCTAAGCCTTCTGCTTTGGCTTTGCCAGACATAATCGCATATCCCGAGCCTAATATGATACCCAATACCAAAACTATCAAGAGCATAATTACGACGTATGAGCGTATCCAAGCCGTTCTGCTCTTATTGCCAACTCCGAAGAACCAACATATTGCGCATATTCCGCCAACTAGCGGAAGCGCAAGCAAGATAAACGTGCCAATCCAACCGCCTACGGTCATTGGATAGCATCTCAAATCTGTCTCGTCGAATTTTTTGCTCTTCCTAGCAAGTTTCTTTTGCTTTCTGGTCATATTTGCCTTATCCGGCAAATCGACTTTTTCCACCTTCGTGCCGTTTTGCGCGACAGCATTATTATTTGCTACGCCGCTAGCCGAGTGTGGCTGTTGCGTTGTGCCATAGGCGCCGTATGGGCTTCTGCCGTATGCTCCGCTGCCGCCACCGTAGCCGTAGCCACTCGTAGCGTAACTGCTATACGAGCCAGTTGGTCTGCCGGCATTATTTGCAGGCGCGCCTTTGCTTTTTTTATCTCTAGCCATCTTAATATCCTCTCCAATAAGGCTAATTGCCTATTTTGTATATTATATTTTACATCACAAAATAACCAAATGTCAATACTCTTTATTTATAATTTATTACAAAATATGGCATATATACG
>JAIDUV010000019.1 GCA_029060025.1 Clostridia bacterium
GTTGCCGCGCTCAGCGCGGCAGAGGTTAGATTTAAGTGAAGCGCAGGCCGAACCGCTAACGAGCCGCCAAGCACGCCTGCGGCGTCCAGGTATAGACCTACAAAGCCGTAGAGCCGGAACGCAGCCAGGAACAGTATCCTGCGGATATACCTCTTTGACTGGCATCGAGATTCCACAAGCCTCCGCTTGCATTGACTCCGCTTCGCGAATTTTGTCCTGTCTCCGACAGGGACGGCAACCATATAAGGTCGTTGCCCCAGTCATAATATCCTGTCTTGCTCTGTATTTGGTGCGTGCCGTAAGAAGTGTCTACTACTTTGGAGTACCACTTGCTGTCCGGTATATCAAACTTTGAAGAATCATTTGGCGCATTGTACCAATTGTTGCTCACTGCGTGCGCAATGTCGTACAAGTTTTCGTACTGTTGATACAATACCTCATTTGGCTTTACCAAAAAGTTGGTGATATTGCCCTGCTCCGTATTATCTGTATATATACTAAATGGATACTGACCCGACGGATAGATACTCGTCGCAGTGAAGTTCATAAGGTTGCTTCCGTTGGTCGTATACTGCGCGCCGTTGTTGAGCAAGCCCGCTCTGATATAACTCGTGCTGTACATTGACGGAGGATATGCCGCCGAAAAGTCTTTTACTCCCGGCAACGTCGACCAGTCTCCCCACTTGCTTGCGTATGCAAAATCTTTGAGCATAAGAGTGAGTATTACGTCACTGGTAGAAGACGCGTCCTTTGTCGTCAAGGCTACTACTATCCACTCTTTGCCGTCCAACTTGACTACGATATTGTTTCCGCCGTTGGCAGAACGTATCTCGCTAGAATCCATACCGCCGTGCATTGACTTGACGGAAGACGTGGAGAAAGTCGAGGTCTTTTGCGCTCTCGCCTTGGTAGCAACCGCGTTGAAGTCCGCGCCTGTGCCTGCAAGTTTTTCATAAAGCGCATTCAACGCATTGCCGTTGAATACCGTAGAGTTGACTGTCGTTCCACGAGTCGCCTTGTCCATCAACAAGTCTGTTGTTATCGTATCCGCATTGCCTATCACCGCGCTGTCAGCAATTTCGTTGCTTCCAATCAGCGTAACCGCAAAACTCAATACTATAAGCGCCGTCAATAGGATACTTATACTCAAACATATCAATTTCGATTTAGATTTTACCATATTCTGTTCCTCTCTTGTCGGGCGTATTTTTTTTGTTTCCAATTCCCCCGCCCAACTTTCAATGGCATTTTGCTTTTTTGTTTTTTTGCTTTGTTGCTTTGTTACTTTGTTGTTTTGCTTATTTGTTTAGTTTACTATATATTTCGTATTTTTTGTTGTTTATCTTTTTTATGTCAATTCGACAATTCTTTGTCACCTCGACCGCAGTGGAGAGGTCTCTATCCGATTATTTGTCATTGACATTAACATATATATCAATTTGACAAAAGCGTTTGTGGGGGTTTGGGGGGAATCGCAACCCCCCAACTCTTTTGTTACTTTTCTTGCGAAGAAAAGTAAATACAACGTCTTTTGCTTCTTTTCTTGCCAAGAAAAGAAAGTATATTGTCAAGAATTTATCAAAGTTTTTGCACTTTAGAAAATTTCAGACAATTTCACGTTTCTATTATATATCAATGATTATGAGATTTCAAGGTTAAAGCGTTACTTTTTTCAAAATTTTCCAATTTTAAGTTATTTTTTACCAATTTTAGACAATAATCTCATTACGTTAGTATCTTGAATACTATTTCTTTGACTTTCAATCTGCTGTGAAATCTAAATTTGCCATCTTACAAGTCGTATCGAAAGAAAAATTATGTCATACAAGCATATATAAAGAAATATATATTCTTATATTTTTTAAAAATTATTAAAAAAACCGTATATCTAATTTTCTATATGTGTGGTTTTGCCATTTTTTACTATGATATTATGAAATGTATTGGGCGTAAGTTTTCTCGTTACTGCTGCTCGCTTTCCTGGCTGCGTTCCGGCTCTACGGCTTTGTAGGTCTATACCTGGACGCCGCAGGCGTGCTTGGCGGCTCGTTAGCGGTTCGGCCTGCGCTTCACTCACTTGCCAATTAGCGGCAAGTTTCCTGCTTCCGACTTATCCAAGGATAATCGGACCGACGTGTTGAGTATGAAGGGACTTGCGTCCTGCCGTAGTTCCCTGCGGCGAATTTCGTCCGACTGTACTGCGACGGCTATCTTGCTTTTGCGGTATTCGCCTTACGGCAGTCGGACTTTACACCGACCAAGCGAAAATTTCGCTTCGCTACATTTTGTCGGTACTTAATAAGCGGATTGAGATTTCTCCATTGCGCTTCGCTCCAGTCGAAATGACATATTATCGTACGAGCGTCAATTATATCTGATTTTGTCACCTCGAGCGCAGTCGAGAGGTCTAATCAGTATAAAAAAAGGATAGAGACCTTTCGACTTCACTTTGTTTCGCTCAAGGTGACATATTTATAATATCAATTTATTTCAAAAGCGTTTGTGGGGGTTTGGGGGGAATCGCAACCCCCCAACTCTTTTGTTACTTTTCTTGCCAAGAAAAGAAAGTATACTGTCATATTTCTTCCAGAAAATTTGTTTCATTTAGCATTATTTTGCTTGATGTATCAATTCTAATATGATATAATTCTTCTAATAGGGCGTAAGTCTACTGGTAGTTCAGTAGCGATTTCCTGGCTGCGTTCCGGCAATAATAATAACTCCACTAACGCGTAATACCTGGACGCTGCCGGTGCAAACAACAATACGACTGTCCCCTCTACGACTGCTACTGCCGGCAGCGGCGTGCTTGGCGGCTCGTTAGCGGTTCGGCCTGCGCTTCACT
>JAIDUV010000002.1:0-18179 GCA_029060025.1 Clostridia bacterium
ATTGGTAGCGCTTAATAAATTATTGACTTCTATGCCCATTGATTTTTCAATCCCTTAATTTACACTTTTTGTATTGATAAATTTTTATTATTATACCAGATTTCTTATATAAACACAAGAGGGTAGCATACTCCTTTTGCGTGTATCAGTAGTCTTTTGATACAATTACAAAGACCGATAGAGAAGTCTTATCGGTCTTTGTTTGAATTATATCATCAAATTGTATTTTAATTTAATCGTTTTTTACAATAACTCGTTTTTCCGCATTTTGGACATTTTAATTTTCTTTTCGTAAAAGTATGCGGTCCTAAAATAAAATCTTTCATTGAGGGAACAAATTTTTCTCCGCAATTCGGACACTCATAGACACCTGCGTCGAACGTAAGCGCGCAACAAACGCCTATGCCTAGGATTGCGATTATAAGAGAGAGAATTATACTTGTTATTCTTAACCATAACGGCGCAGATAGCATAGCGGCCAAAAGAATTATCGACGTTGCCGCAAGTATTGTGATACAGGCAACTATAACGGATAGCGTCAAATGTTTTTTTGCTTCTTTGCATTTTTTCATTAAATCGACGACGATATATTCTTCAGCATTTTCTTTATAATGCGCATCGTTCAATCGCGCGCCCGATAGTAATTCGTTTATGCTTACGTCATATAATTTGCTCAATATTTGCAGCATTTCCACAGGCGGTAAATAATTGCCGTTTTCCCAACGGGAAATCGTTTTGTTAGTGACGCCGATTTGTTCGCCCAATTCATCTTGTGTGAGTCGTTTGCTTTTTCGTAATTCGGCTAAAAAGTTGCCTATTTTCTGCATATCCATAGTTGAATACCTCCGTGCTTGATACTGTTATTATATCACACACTTACAAAAAAATATTGCCCATAAACAGCGAATTGACGTAAAAGTCCCTCTAAGACTTTGTACAAAGTTTATATTATAGGCTATTTTTTGAGTCTCTTAATAATTACGAAGTTGTATTTGCTTAGGCATTGTAAGGAATTTAGGCTAAATAGCAAATTTTATGAAAGGATTGCATTTTCTATGAAAATATGTTATATTGATTGTGCTACACATTCGAATAACCTTTCAAAGGGAGTACTATAGGTAAAAACGTACTCTCTCGCCTTTGATTGGCTGAATGTGTAGCAACATTGAGAGATGCGGTTTTCGGCGTGTTTCTCAACGAACACGCTTTTTTATAAGGAGGGAAAATTAAATGAAAGTGGAAAGAATCAAAGCGATTTCTCTTGATAAGAAAACCGCGCAGAAGTATGCGGAAGAAATCGCGTTTCAACAAATCGGACAGCCAATCAAGAAGGTCAAATATCTCGGTGGAGGTTCGTTCGGCAGGGCTTACAAAGTCACGTTTGAAGACAACAAAAAAATTGTCGTCAAATTCTTAAGGGCGCGAGATATGCTCGAGAAAGAAATATTTGATCTTGATTTACTTGCCGCCAACTGCAGTGTTAAAATTCCGAGAGTGTTGTTTTCTCGCAAAGCAGACGACGAAATTCCTGTCGATTGTTACGGAATGGAATTGATAGAGGGAAGTAATGCCGTGTTTTCTATCGCTTTGCTTTTGAGATCCAAGCGCAAACGCAAGCAGTTTGCAGATGAGGTTACGACTGCTCTCCATAATATACATTGCTGTAAAAACGAGAAGTTTGGCGATACTATAAGTCCTACTTATAGTCGCTGGCTTAATTTCTATAGACCGTATGCAGAGCAAATTTTGATTAAAGCAGAAGAGATGTTTTCAAAAGGCGAACTTCCGAAAAAAGTTATTCAAACAATGCGCGCGGCTTGGGAAAAATTTGATATTATCTTCTCGGAAGAAGTTGCTGAAGCGTGTCTTATTCACGGCGATTTAAATATCGCCAATATAATGATTGATAAGAATCACAAACTAAGCGGATTTATCGATCCTCTCAATTCTATGTATGCAGATCGCGAATACGACTTGTTCCAATTCGACAATTTATCAGGCAAATGGTTCTATCTGCGCGAAACTTATGTCAATAAATACGGCGCAAGTGAATTTTGCGACGCAAAATGCGCATTTTACGGACTTTATCACGAAGTATACAGTTATATCAAGTCGGGAATGCTCGTCAATTTTATTATGAATCCGCTTGTTAAAAATATGAAAAAGAGGCTCGCAGAACTATGATGTCTTTGGGCGCGAAAATTACAGGAGCGATAATAAAAATGTACACATATAAATATCGCAAAAATCATTTATCGCTTTCCCGATCTGTGAAATTCAAGAATAAAAAATACACTCCGCCAAAAGGTTTTGGCTATAGAGTAAAAGAGTTTTGCGGTACTAAAGTCGAAATCTTATCGCCTGTATCTCCAAACGAGCGTTACGCTGTCGTGCATTTTCACGGCGGAGGAAGCACGCAAAAAATGAATAGTATGTATAGAAGAGTAGCGGAGAACCTATCTGGACTTTCAAATGCGGAGGTCTATTCTATCGATTATAAAACAGGGGAAGACCTTGTATATCCTTCCGTGCACGACGAGTGTTATGCGGCGTACATAAATCTCATTTCAACAGTTCTTAAAGATAAAAAGATTATTGCAGTAGGCGATAGTTTCGGCGCAAACGTCTTGCTGTCGATATGCCTTAGACTTCGCGATAAAGATATACCTCTGCCAGACGCGATAATCTCGGTATCTTGTTGCATAGACCTTGCCGCAACAGGAAGTTCTTACGAAAAAAACTGTTATAGAGATCCTCTCTATTCTTTGCCGAAAAATCAAAGTTTTAAGGAGAATGAAAGTGGCATAAGGAGAATAATTAAATACGTAGGGGATACTTCGCCTTATGATATGTACTTATCTCCCGCATATGCCGTATATGACGCTTTTCCGCCAATGCTGATACAGTGCGGAGAAGCCGAGACTTCCGAAAGCGACAACGATATCCTATACGAAAAAGCATTAAAAAGCGGTGTAAAAGTCAAGTTGACTAAATATTACGGAATGTGGCACGACTTTCAGTATCTTACGCCGTTTTTGAAAGAAAGCAAGCAGGCTTGGCGCGAGATCGGAGAGTTTTTGAAGTCTATTATTGAAAATTGAAAATCTGCATTTTCTTTCGCTTGGCAATTAAAAATAATGTTTTTATGATTCCGCCTACAAAAAGCAATGCGGCTGATACTGCTATTGTAGTAAACATATCCGGAACAAACGCCATAACTACCCAAAGCGGAGTAGCAAAGAACATTTGCGGCAGTAGTAATAGCAATATCGGCAAGACTAAATGCAACAAAACCAATAAAGATATTTTAACCCAAAGCCTGCCTGTTGTGAGACGTTTTTTGTAAAACTTAATTAAGTATAAAGGAAGTACCGAAATTGCAAAAACAACAAAATAGGCAAGATCGTAAAGGAAATGCCGAGTAACATATTCGTTAGCAGTAATTTGATTTGGCTTATCGCCTGTTAGCATAAATACGATACTCCAATCAATTCTATCCATCATATCTTTGCCGACGAAATAATCGTTTGTATTCACGGCAATAGCAATTGCAATCTCGCTTTCGGGCAAAATATAAATTGTTGACATCCCGGTTTCGACAAGCCCGCTATGGCGCAGGGCAGGTTGTTTAAGGGGTTCGTTTGTAAGAGTCCAACCCATTCCGTATTTATAAGGTATACTTGCTTGCACTTCCACATTTTCATAAAACATTTTGTCTATGCTGTCGCTTGATATGATACCTTCTCCGCCGCGTATATACTTTGCAGGTATTTCCCCAAATCGGAAGTTGAAGCCGAAAGATAACCCGCCGACGTCGTTATCCACGTATTATCTGATTCGGGAAATTTAGGAGTGGTTTTTGTATTTATTCCAAACCAATTTTCGTAAGTTTGTATAAGACCGTTTTCTTTTGCTTTTTCATATGAGGTGGCAGATTTTGACATAGAAAGAGGCTCAAATATGTTTTCTACGACATAATCTTGATAAGATTGTCCGCTGACGCTTTCTATAATTTTACCGAGAATGGAATAGTTGACATTGGCATATTTGTGAACGCCCTGCTTTTCTACGATTTTATAATTGTCAAGATTTTGGTGTTCGCTAAGACCGCTTGTATGATTTAGGAGTTGAAGAATGGTGATTTTGTTTCCGTCGGTCGCATTAGGTAAATAATTGGATAGTTTTGCATTCAAATTGATTTTATCTTGTTCTACTAGTTGCATAATACAAAGAGCCGTAAATGATTTACTGACCGAGCCGAGAAGGAATGGCGTGTCGGTGCTTTCGCAATCGCCATAAGTTTTTGAAAGTAGAACGTTTTCCTTGTTCACAATGGTAATAGACATTGCAGAAAAATGAGCCTTTGCGCAAGCGTCGGATAAATACGAATCGATTTCATTATAAACATTGCTTTCGGACTGTTCGGCAAATGCAAAGGTTTGGGATTGATAGGGATTCATTCCAAAAGAGAAAACTCCGCATATAATGACAAAGCAAAATAAAAAACATAGAGATTTGATTAATTTCATATATGCTCCGATAAATTGCCGTTTATTGTAGGAACATTATATCAAAGTTAAATTATTTATTCAAGCAAAATTGAAAGTCATTGGTTTTACTTGCATTTTAGGCACGTTAAAATTATAATATGTATGTATTTTTACAATAAAATGGTGGTCTTAAATGAAAGTATCCGAACCTAATATTAAAAACTGTGTTGACGGCGATTTTTCCAAAGCGTTTGTAGATAATGAATTTAATAATCAGATTTATAAAGTAAGTTCGTTGCAGGGTGTTACTATATCCGATGTAACTTTTGACAGTTGTATTTTTCAAGGTATAAACTTTACAGATATTAAATTAGACGGAGTTGACGTTATTGACGTTGTATTTGAAAATTGCGATTTATCAAATCAAAAGTTTTTTAGACGATACTTAAATCGTGTTAAATTTGTAAATTGTCGTATGACAGGCGTTAGTTTTATAGAAGCTGCGCTAAAAGACGTGCAAATAATCAACTGTAAAGCTGAATATATAAATTTGGCGCAAGCCAATATTAAAACAATGACAATTACAAAAAGTAATTTTGAGCATATGATGTTTTGCGAAACCAAAATTAAAAATTTACAAGTAGATCAAGTTGACTTTTGTCATGCGGAAATAGTTGGCACTGTTTTAAGGGACGTAGATTTTTCCACTTGTATATTTGAGGGTATCAGAATAGATACTAAATCTTTGCAAGGAATAATTATAAATAAATTCCAAGCCTATAATCTCGTTAAACTACTTGGAGTGATAGTTAAAGAATGATTATAAAAATCTCCCATTTTGGATGTTAAAACACTGTGTCAGACACTTGAATAATCAACGGTTAACATAAAATAAAAAGCCTTATGCTGCACATAAGGCTTTTTCTATGGCGGAAAGCGTGGGGAACGATAAAAACACCGAATATTTGGGGTAGTAATATATACTATGTATATATTAGAAATCGGAGTAAATCAAACATTAGATTGAAAATTTGAGATATAAAATCAGTTTTATTGGCGAATAAAAACACCCCATAAGCAATCAAACTTATGGGGTGTTTACATTACGGAAGAGTAGCACTAAACCTTGACAGCGAGATCTACGTCTTGCATATTTATAATAAAATCTTTGTCGGCAGTCATAGGCAGTTGGACTTTATCGTTATAAATAGGTAAATTGAGTTCAGCGTCATTTTTATGTTGAGTGTAGTTACACTTTATTTCAACTTTGTCGTCAAACAATACTATCTGTTTGACAAGCAAGTCGATTATGCGTTCGGCTTTATTATGAAGAGCTTTCTTTACAAAGCCAATAACGTCATTGCGGTCTATAGTCATTCTTTCCTTGGTTTGTTCAAGCAATATCTTTTCGGACATTTCTTCTTCTCTCTTTTCCAACTCTTGCAAACGCTCTTTTGTTGACGATGTAATAATGCCCATTTCGATTGCAGACAATATATTATTTTTTGCCTTAATGATTTTATCTTGCTCTTGTTTAAGCAAGTTTAATATAGATTGGTCTTGCAGGCGTTTCTCATTTGTTTCAATGATTTTATCGGCTATCTTACTGACGAATTTCTCATCTTGAAAGACTTGCATAATTGCTTGGAAAACGATATCTTCGAGAGGCTCTTTTCTCGTAGATTTTTTCTTACAATTCTTTTTACCACTGTATCTGCCTGAGCAAGCGTAATATCTTTTCACGTTACCCGACTTTGACGTACCGGTGATGCCGTTTATAGTACGCCCGCAGTATCCGCAAACAATTTTCTTGTGTAGCAAATAAACTACGTAAGGGCTACGGCTACCGTACTGATTATTTTTGTTTTTGGCTTGAACTAAATTGAACAGTTCGTCGGGAACAATTTGGGGATACATATTGGTAAACACTTCGTCGCCGTATCTATAAATGCCGGCGTACTTTTCATTTTGCAGTATGCGGTGTAGAGTATTTTTAGCAAATGGCTTGCCCCTGTTTAAGATACCTTTTTCAGTAAGGTCTTTAATAATATCTTTTACGTAAACGTTTTTAGCGTATTGGTCATAGATATATCTAACGACTTCGGCTTTGTCTTCGTCAATCCCAATTTTCTTTCCGTCTTTAATAAATCCGTATGGAAGGAAGCCACCTGTAAAGTTGCCTTTAAGACGAGTTTCATTCATACCGCGACGTACCTTTTGAGATAGTTCAGCGGAGTAGTACTCAGCCATACCTTCAAGAAGGCTTTCTAAGATTATACCTTCGGGAGTATCTGGAATATTTTCCATAGCGGAAAGAAGTTTGATTCCATTGACTTTCAAAGTATGCTTGTTCATAGCAAGTTCATACTTATTTCTGCCGAATCTATCTATTTTGTAAACTAACACATAGTCCCAAGCTCTTTTGCTACTATCTCTAAGCATACGTTGAAAATCTGTACGTTTATCATTAGTACCTGTCATAGCTCTGTCGATATAGGTATCGACAACGACTATATTGTGTTGTTCGGCGTATTCATTACATTTTCTTAATTGACCTTCAATAGATTGTTCGGTCTGTCTGTCACTCGAATAACGAGCGTAAATTACTGCGGTTTTCATATTCTTCTCCTTAAATAGTTAATAACGGTTTGAGCATATAATGCTGTTTGCGAATTTGGAATGAACAAACTCGCGGATAGTGAAGAGTAGTCTCGTAGAAAAATTAAATTGACTTGAACTAACTAGACACGAGATATACAAAGACGGATATTTGTAGATAAATTTCAACTTGTCCAAACAACATAGTTTCTCCTTTTTTTTATTTTTTACGACAAGAAAAAACCATCAGAGAAAGTGACGGCGGTCAAAGACAAGGGAAAAATATTGTATTGAAATTTTTGCGTTGATAGGCTTAAACGATATTTTTACCCTTTGACAGCCAAAACTTGCTCTGATAGCCTAGAAAAACGAAAAAAGAAAAAGGGGACAAGTTTCAACAAGTTAAGATAACAAATTGCAAGTTTGTTTAAGTTTTATACGAGTTAATTACAAAGAAAACACGGAGTAGTTCATTCACTTTTGAATAGTTGGCGGATATAGTGTAGGTAGTAAAACTAAGGAGAGAAGGAGATGCAAGAAGTGAAAATAAAAAACAACACTTTGGGATTAGCCGTATATATCGAAGAATATCCGGATCTATCTTTAATACCGAGCACGGAATTGAATTTGCTTATTACCGACTTAGAAAAAGAAATAATGGAATATGTCGAAAAGCGAATGAAACGCAAGAAGTACACAAAACGACAATAAAGGTAGGCAAGAAAAAAGATTTAGAATATTTGAAAAACTTATTGACAAATGCGAACAAATGTTCTATAATCTTCGTACACATAGGCAAAGAGTAGCAAAAGGGCTTTGTTTTATGTAGTGGGTACATAGGCTAATTTACTGCAGTATAGGAAGTCCCGACCTTGCCAGTGCGGTGAATTAAATCTAAACCGAATGTGCAAAAGGGAGAAGGAGTATATTATGGAGATGTTAAGTACAAAAAGAGTTTGTGCTAAACGTATCAAATGTCCTGAATGCTTGAACTATATGGATATGGATGAACACCCAAATGGAAGCGCAATGGGTCGTTGTTCAAATTGCCATTCACTCATTATATTCAAGCAACACTCGGAGAATGAGCGGAGAATACGAATAGTAAGAAGATAGTAAACAAATAAATATATACGTTTATGTTGCACAATTAAGGTCGGACTGAAACAGTGTCTTAATAAAACCTTGTTCAATACGGCATAGATAAGATTCGTGTCAAAGGTATAAGAAATTTATAGCCTCTACGGATAGAAAAACCAAATAGGGTTTCTGTCGGTAGTGGCTATTTTTATTGACGGAAATCCAAAGCAATATAAGCAAAAAGGAGATTTATTATGATAACGTTAAATGAAATAAGAGCAGATTTGAGAGATATAAAATATTACTATGCAAGGAGAAAAATGTTCGACCAAACGTCAAACGTAGTCGGCAGGAACAAAATAATCGAGAAAGTGGAATTATACAATGCTTGCGTATGTTCAGCGCCACCGAGATTATACGATATATATGTATCGTTGTATCTGAATAATCATACGCAAGAGTCATTATCGGAGAATATAGGATACACGGTAGAATATATATCAAAGTTGAACGGACAGTTAATAAGGTTTTTGCAAAAGAATTTGAATAAATAAAAGCAAATGGGATCGACGAAAGTCGGTCCTATTTTTAGTTTAACTATAAGTAAGTAGGAGTTGTTTATTTGCAAGTCAGTTTAATTTTATTGCGAGATGAGTACGGTAAAACCGCGGAAAGGTTCATTCACTTTTGCAAAATCTAGACCTATAATCAAGGCGTAATCGAGAGCAAGAGAAAGCAAAACCGATAAATGCGTGAGAAATTCATAAAGGTGGCCGTCTACGCAAAATCGCAGGGAACAGAGTGTCCGAAATAAGAATTGTCAGTGATTACAAAAATACAACTTAATATCAAACCTAAACGCTGGGTCAGCGGCAGTACGGACAAACAAGACAAAACAAAATCATTAGGAGAATAAACACAATGGATTATAACAAAGAAAGACGTTGGTTTTCACCACAAAAACGTGCAGCAAGTTACGCAGAAGAGCGTAAAGCAAAAGTTCATCAACACGGAAGTAAGGAAGGCAAGCCGCTTACGGATTATGAAAGCGGTTTGAGGTCGGGTTACTTGCAATGCCAATCCGACCACGCAGGACTTTTCCGTTACAAACTTGCTATGGACAAGTTCGGGGATAAAGATTACGCGGTCAAGTTCTCGAGAGAAAAAGGCACGAAATTG
Organism: Clostridia bacterium; assembly: GCA_029060025.1. Taxonomy (GTDB): domain Bacteria; phylum Bacillota; class Clostridia; order Christensenellales; family UBA3700; genus RACS-045. The sequence goes on from JAIDUV010000002.1 coordinate 9,348, forward strand.
AAAGAAGGGAAAACCGACGGCAAGAAAAAGGCAAATTAAAAAGGAGAGTAAGAAATTATGACAAATAAGGAAAAGGCAATTAAGGTCGAAAGAGAGGCATTTGAGTATAAGGGCAAATCGTTTTTTGAGTATTTTATCAGCGGTAACGTAAGGGGCAAGGACGTCAAAATCAAACTTGCACCGCCTAACGCAAATGATAAGGGCGGATATACGGTATTGGATATCGTATTTGGCAACGAGTCGCAAGCGGATTTCGTGGTAGAGCCATACGAGTTCAAGGACGCAAGCGGTAACTTGATTTCCGGCAATAAATTTCTCGTGCGTACTGTGGATAAAGACACGGGCGAGACGTACGAGAGTGCCATCAAGCCGGCGCGTAATTCCGACAAGACGTTGCTTGCAATGCTTATGCGTTAAATAAGCGAATAAGCAAAGACGGACTACGGCAAGCGTTATACGCTTGCCGTAGTTTTTTATCATCTAATTATAGGAGAAGAAGAAAATGAAAAAGACAACAATATTCAGCATAGTTTCAGCATTTATTGCAGTTGTACTTGTACTCGTCATATCGGTTGGCTCATTGGGATTTACCAATTGGGACGTAAAGACGTGGTTTAAGTACAATCAACAAAACATAGCAAAGCCGGACGGCTCAACAAGTATACCGGAGAAAGATAATCATAATGGCGGATTGCTAGTTTCGGAAGTAGTGGAAAGCGGTATAAGCGTGGTAAGTACAGTGTTACCGCGTACGGCGTATGAGGCGAATGGAATAAGTACGCAAGCGGACAGCGCCTGTCTGCTTACGGTAAACGTAAATCCAGATACTGCCACTAACAAGCAAATGGATTGGTCTATAAATTGGGTAGACGGTAGTAGCGGATTTGCAAGCGGGAAATCAGTAACGGATTACGTTAAATTAACTCCAACGTCTAATGGGGCATTGACAGCAAACGTTGAGTGCAAGCAAGCGTTCGGCTCGCAAATCAAGGTAAGCGTTGTAAGTAAAGATAATTCAAAAGCAACGGCGCAATGTATATTGGACTATTCTCAAAAAGTGCAAAACGTTAGTTTGAAATTTGGAGATATGGTAGCCAATTTGGGTGGCACTACGGAAGTTAAGTTTAACATAAATCCCAACGGCGTAGGCCCAGGCGGCGCAACGAATTTGCAGTATGACAAGAGTTCAGTATATACGTTGGCGGACAATTTTACAGCAACAGTAAGTTTGAGTAACGATATGTCGGATACGGGGCAATACATTTATATGAAGTTGAAAGGTAGCACGATTACTACGGGGACGTACAATCGCTATCCCGAAAAAGAGTTGTATTTTGATTATCCGCACGCAGTATCGCAATTCTATATCACAGGAAGAAATACGGATATACATTTCAAAAATCTTTCTACTTCGGAGATAGCGGGGTATTTCTCGGATATAACGGAAGGAAGAATGTTTAACGTTGATGTAACTATATCGGGAGAATACACCAATTATACGATTTCATCCAAGTTCGTATGCACGGGCTATATAAATCAAGCGCGAGTGTCGTCCATTGAGATGGATCAGCCATCAGTAATACTATAAGGCGGTGGCGTATGAGATACAAGCAAAGTATTATGAGTATATCTACGATAGTATTAGCGTTATGTTTGCTTGTTACGGTGTTATTGGGTGGGTGGCAAATGCCGCCCGCTTATGCCACAGTATCTGGGTATAGCGAAGCTCTTGACGATTTGCAAGGAGATATAGAATTTAGTATTGACGACTACCCGAGCAATACGAGCGATTACTCAATCAAACTAATACAAATTGCGGAAAGTACGAATAAAGAATTATTCGTTTATACATATCAGCCGAGTCAACTTACGAAGTATCTAGTGGCAACGCAAATAAATATGTCGCTCACGGAAAGCGCGGATAAAACGAAATTATACGGACTTACACTATTGAGTTGTAACGGAGTTTTTTGTAAATACAAAGTCAACGATTTTACCATTGGAACGCAAATAAGTCGCTATTACAATATTACGAGTATTTACCGTGAATGGGATTTAAGTATCGACAAGGGAACTGGTAATGATAATACGAAAAACGCAGTGGCATTTGCCGTAGGAAAACTTTATAAAGCAACTACGTTAAATGGGACAGTAACTTATAGTTGCACTGGAATAGAAACGATACAAATTATAAATCCGTATGCAGACTATTTGGAATATAGCAACGGCTTTAAGTTGTCTCCCAATTGGTGTCATTCTCACTACGTAGCATTTTCTACGGATAAAAAGATAGATACGCTAATGGAAGCCGACGTGTCGTATGTTCGTCGTTCGGCATCTCGTGTTACAGGTATAGGGCTTAAAGGCGACGCAAAGTATGAAAATCCAACACAAGAGATAGCGGAGTTGGACGGTGAGCAAAAAGGCGGGAACGCTGCGGACGGATGGTTTTCCAAGAAGTATGAATGGGAGAGAATACAAAGCGTCTCCGAGTTTATAGCAAAGGAAAATTTGAAAGACGAAACGAAAGCCAACTTAGAAAGCAAGCAATGGGTACTTAGGTTTGTAGAAACTGAAATATCAATGATTACAGGGCAAGGTACTACCGTTACGTTTTGGACGGATATATCCCAAGTGACGGTATTGCGGTTGAAGTTCGTAACGGACGGTAAGGTATACAACTTGGGCGCAGTGTCGGATAAGGTAACGGGAGACAATATGCCCGGCAACAATAATACCAATGAATTTGCAGGTTTGTTAGAGTGGTTGAGCCGACTTACCAATATACCAGAGTGGGCTTTGATATTGATAGCCGTAGTAATTGTTTTAGTTATACTAATGCCGATACTTTCAATTTTTTGTCCGGTGCTAGGTCAAGTCTTGGTATGGATATTTAAGATACTCGGCAAAAGCTTTGTATATTTGTCGAAAGGCGTATGGTTTTTGATATGCTTGCCATTCAAAGCAATTAAAGCACTATTTCAAAAGATTAAGGATAGCAAAGGCGGTGGTTGATGATAACGATAATTTTTGCGCCGCCTAGAACAGGCAAGACGTGTTTTATGACGCACGTCGCAAACGGTTTTGCGTTTGATAAAGACCGTAATAGGGCAATGGCGAGAGAAATTATTGGGAAGATGAATAGCGGTTTTGATGGGATAAAGACTGTTCCAAAGCATTGCGTATCGGCAAACTACGATATGACGTTTAGGCGTCAGCGGTACAGTCCCCGTTTTAACCGAAGAATTAACCCATATAGACTTGGCTTTGCCAATCCTTTTGTAGAAACGCATTTTAACTTGCCTTATGAAGTCATTTGCATAACGGAAGCACAAAAGTACCTAAATAGTAGACTGTCAATGTATTTTCCGGATTGGCAGTCGAGATGGTACGAACAGCATGGGCATAACAACTTGGATATTTATTTGGATACGCAAAGGCCTATGTTGATTGACGTCAACATACGCGAACTCTCGCGGTTCGTTGAGATAGTGAGATTGGACAAGCAATACGATTGCTTTGGCAATCCGTCTAGGCTTAGATGGATAACTCGAAGGATAGATAATAGTTCGTTGTTCGACAAGTATATGGCAAGCGGTAAGCAAGATAGGTCTTGCTTTACAACCGAAGTAGTAACGGCGGATTACAACGTATTTAGTTGCTACGATAGCCAATGCTGTAAACCTAAATTTTATCAAGGACACTTTGACGAAGATTTTGATTACAACCTGTCCGAGCCAACCGAGCAATCGCTTGAAGGGTACATGCGTTACATTGAAGAAAATGACGACGAATTGCCCGAGCATTACTTTCAAAAAAGGGGGAAGGTAGCATAATGAACTACAACAAAAACAAGCTCATCAACGAGTGCTTGACTAGGTATTACGAAACTTTCTCTCATACGCTTGATACTGCGGACTACGTTCCGGACAAGTTTAATATGAAGATACTCAATTACATTTTTAAGAATATGAAGAAATCGTTTAAGCGTATAGACAGAGAAGATAGGAAATACCAAAGACGCTTTAAGAAAGCGGAAAGGAAGAAAAACAAAAAATCTAAAAAAGGGGGTAAATAAGCGTGGGATTTTTTACTGCAAAACACAAGCGTATGGCTCGTAAGTGTTCCGTAAGAGATTTAGAGAACGGCTATCTTGACACCGACTACGATATGCGTATGGCGTCATACGAAGGCAACGTTAAGGCTCTCAAGAAAGCAATGAAAGTACATAAAGATTACGAGCGCGCAATACTTTATCAAAATACACCCAACTACTTTAAGAAGATTAACAAAAAACGCAAAAAGAAGTAGGGTAAAACAATAGCGGTTAGATCTTTGCGTGAACAAAGATTATGGCATACGCAGAAGCCAAAGTGTATTATGACGGAAGTCATTACATAGCAATACCGCATACCGAGCGGAAGAGTAAAAGGCGAAGTATAAGCGTAGAAGAACAAATAACCGTTGTTGAGAAAGAAAAGGAAGAAGGCTCTGAAACCGAAAAGGCTGAAGAGCCTTTGACGAATTTAACCGACAGCGAAGAACAAGACACGGATAAAGAAGAAACGCAATCTAACGAAAGCCCAAAGCCTATCGTTAATAGAATGACGAGAAAAGAATTGTTCGAGCAGTTGTATAAGGAGTATATAGGGTTAAGGAAGTCGGCAAGGCAAAGCAAGATTCTTAAAGAGATGTTGCCGTATTTTGACAGTGAAGAAAAGGCGAGAGAGTACGTCAAATGCAATTTAGAGCGTAAGCAACGCAACTTGATATGTCGGCGAGTGAGAATGGCGAGAAAAGCTCATCTTGCCAACTTTAATTACTTTTGCACGTTTACCTATAACGACGCATTGCATACTGACGAGAGCTTTAAGAAAAGTCTTAAAATATGTTTTCGTAATATATGCAACCGCAAAGGTTGGAAGTATATGGGCGTATGGGAACGCTCGCCGGAAAAGCATAGATTGCATTTTCACGGACTATTCAAAGTACCCGAAAACGGAATGGTTGGCGAACTTGAAGAAAAGACGGATTTCAATATAAAGACGCATAGCAAGCAAACAATATTACAAAATACATTCTTTCAAGAACGTTTTGGGCGAAACGATTTCAAAGAATTGGATAAAAGGTTATTGGGAGAATCGCTTGCCTATCTAATGAAGTACATAGAGAAGAGCGGAGAAAAGATAGTGTACAGCAAAGGGCTGTATCAATATTTTATCTCCGACATAATGGACGAAGACGTTGTAACTACGATAGGGCAAGAAGATAAGAAGTTATTGCTATTTGACGATTTCGAGTGTTGGGACGAAGGTTGCTTGATGGGACAAGTAAGCGAAGAAACAATATCTCAAATGCGAAAAGCAAACTAAACGCAAATACCACGGCGGCGTAAAGAAAGCGGGGATCGTGGAAAGCCTGCGCACGACCCCACTTTTAGCCGCCGTGATTAGTCGAGAAAGAGTAGTTGAGTTGTGTCGAGTCGTGTCGGTTGCGTGTGCTTGTCTGGCGGAGCGTAGCGACGCCCTTGTATCAAGACAAGCACACGCAATTATCTCAACAAGTAGATTTGTGAGTGTTTATAGAAAGACCGAAAAATTAAAGCGTAAGGTATTTTTGAGGTTAATATAGAATTAAGAAAATAAAGCGAGGAAAAGATAATGAAATATAATCAATGGCTCAACCAATGGCTTGAGTATTACATACGACCTTCTACTAAGGATAGAACTTATAACAAGTATGCAAGGATAGTATACAACCACATTTCGCCCACATTGGGAGATATGGATATGCAAGAACTGACAGCGCTTGAACTTCAGAAATTTAGCGTAGATTTGCTTAACAAGGGAATGGCGCCCAATACTGTCAATGGGATAATATCCATTGTAAAGTGTTCGCTACGTAGAGCGGAATCTTTGGGAATTGTGGACAAGCAGTATGCGGACGCTATAACCAGACCAAAGACAAAGGAAAAGGATGTTGAGAGCTTAAGCCGAGACGAACAACGCAAGATTGAGCAGTATATTTCCGACAATAAGGAAGATAACCGTTTTGGGATAATACTTTGTATGTACACGGGTTTAAGAGTTGGAGAATTGCTTGCATTGAAATGGAGAGACGTTGACTTCATAAAAAGTATACTGACTGTAAATAAGTCTTGCCACGACTCTTGGAAAGACGGCGAGTACGTAAAGGTAATAGACACTCCCAAGACGGATAGCTCGATAAGGAAGATACCCATACCCAAGCAGTTGATATCCAAACTAAAGGAACTAAAGAAGAAAGCAAAGGGAGAGTACGTCATTATAGGCAAGACTCAATACGGAGCGCAAGTGCGGTCATACCAACGCTCGTTTGAGAATTTACTGAATTTGCTAGATATTCCGCATAAGGGCATACATTGCCTAAGGCACACTTTTGCAACAAGAGCGCTTGAAGTGGGTATGGACGTAAAGACGCTTTCGGAAATTTTGGGGCATAAGTCGCCGACGGTTACGCTTAAGAGATACGCTCATTCAATGATTGAGCATAAAGCCGAGATGATGAACAGAGTGGGAAAAATATTGTTGTAAAATAAAAAATGACGCTCGTCTGGGCATCCTTCGCTTGTACATAGATTAGTATAATCTATGTACATCTATATATAGAATTTTACTAATATGCATAACTTTTGTCAATTAAAATGCCTCATATTATGTAAAAAAGTACATAGATACGTTCAATCTACGTACTTTTATGCCTTAACCTGTACACAGATTATACTAGTCTATGTACATATAATGCGTTAAAAAATACATAGATTAGGAGTAGATTTATGAAAAGGAAGGTATTGGTATTTTTACTCGCGATTATGCTTGTTGTAATAACGGCAATAGGTATGGTAGCGTGTGAAAAATTAATGATAGGCGGAAACATTGAGGGTACTTATTATTCTTATGAAGACGGAGTAATGGTAAAAGGCGATTATATTACCTTAAAAGACGGCAAGTGGTTAGACAGCGACGGAATGGACGGTACTTATAAAGTATCTAACGGAAAGATAACTCTCTATTCAGACTTGTTTGGAGAAGAAGTAGTCGTATATGAAGGCACGATAAAAGATGGCGTAATTAAGTTGGATGTGCTTGGTAAGGAAATGTATTTTTGTAAAGAAGGCAAGACTCCGTCAAACGGATCTAGCGCTCCTAATAAACCTACTGAAAACAAACCAAACACGCCGGTTATAAGAAAATGCAACGTAACTTATGATGCAAATGGTGGAGATTTTTCAAACGCACAGTCTACTTTAACGCAAAGTGTAGAAGCGAACTCGATTTTGACTGCACCGTCATCTCCAGTTAGGATAGGTTACACATTTGCAGGTTGGTCAAAGAGAAAGTCAAGTTCAGATATATGGAAATTTGCCGAAAATAAGATTACGGAAGATATTACGCTTTACGCAATTTGGCAAATAAACAAATATAAAGTTAGTTTGGATACAAATAATTTAAATGCTGGAGAAATAAAAACTAGAGAATATACTTATCGTTATGATGATGTTGTTACAATAATTTCTACGCAGAATTTGGGATACATATTTGAGGGGTGGTATGATGGAGAAATACTCTTAACTAAAGAGTTAGAATATGCTTTTAGAATGCCAGCAGAAGATGTTGCATACACTGCAAAATGGAGAGTAGATGATAAATTATCGTTTTATAATTTTAGTTCCTCTGCGAAATTGTTAACAATAAATGGATTAAAAGATAAAACAGTAAAAGATATTCTTATCCCAAAATACGTTACGAACATAGGCCTTGAAGCATTCTCAGGCTGTAGCGGATTAAAAAGTGTTGAATTTGAAGAGAACTCACAACTTACGAGCATTGGCTCTTATGCATTCAGAGACTGTAGCAGTTTGACGAGCATAGAGATGCCGAGTAGCGTAACGAGCATAGGAGAAAATTCCTTCTATAACTGCAGTAGTTTGACAAGCATAGAAATACCCAGCGGAGTAACGAGCATTGGCTCCTATGCATTCAGAGACTGTAGTAGTTTGACAAGTATAACAGTAAATGAAAATAATACAAAATATGCAAGTCAAGATGGAATATTATATAATAAAAAGAAGACACAGATTTTGCATATACCAAAAGCAATAAATGGGAAGGTGGTAATTCCAGAAGATGTCACAAGCATTGGCTCTTCAGCATTCTATGGCTGTAGTAGTTTGACAAGCATAGAGATACCAAGCAGTGTCATAAGCATCGGCTCCTCAGCATTCTATGGCTGTAGCAGTTTGATAAGCATAGAGATACCAAGCAGTGTCACAAGCATCGGCTCCTCAGCATTCTATGGCTGTAGCAGTTTGATAAGTATAACAATACCATTTGTAGGAGCGAGTAAAAATAGAATAAATGATACGCATTTGGGTTACATATTTGGAGCACGTGAAAAGTTTGACAATAATAAATATGTACCAAAATCGTTAAAAGAAGTAATTATTACAGGTAGAGCGAGTGTCGGCTCATATGCATTCTATGGCTGTAACGGTATAACAAGCATAGAGATGCCAGGCAGTATAACAAGCATAGGCGACAGTGCATTCTATGACTGTAGCAGTTTGACAAGCATAGTGATACCAAGCAGTATAACAAGCATAGGCTCCCAAGCATTCTATAACTGTAGCAGTTTGACAAGCATAGTTATACCAAGCAGTATAACAAGCATAGGCGACAGTGCATTCTATGGCTGTAGCAGTTTGACAAGTATAGTGATACCAAGCAGTATAACAAGCATAGGCGACAGTGCATTCTATGACTGTAGAAGTATAACAAGCATAGAGATACCAAG
>JAIDUV010000002.1:18279-26480 GCA_029060025.1 Clostridia bacterium
ATACCAAGCAGTATAACAAGCATAGGCGACAGTGCATTCTATGACTGTAGAAGTATAACAAGCATAGAGATACCAAGCGGTGTAACAAGCATAGGCGACTATGTATTCTATAACTGTAGCAGTATAACAAGCATAAAGATACCAAGCAGTGTAACGAGCATAGGCAAGCGTGCATTCTATAACTGCAGTAGATTGACAAAGATAGAGATATCAAGCAGTGTAACAATTATTGGCCCTTCTGTATTTTCAGGCTGTATAAATTTAACAATCTATTGCGAAGCGGAAAGCGAGCAAGGCGGATGGGATAGTAGTTGGAACTCTAACAATAGACCTGTGGTATGGGGACATAACAATATAAAGACAGACGCAACATACGACTACATAGTAAAAAATGACAAGGTATATTTGACGAAGTACAAAGGAAATGGCGGTGATGTAGTAATTCCAAATACAATAGATAATAAAGAAGTTATAGCAATTGGGGAGATATTTAAAAATAACAAAGCTATAATAAGTGTATCAATACCGAGCAGTGTAACGAGCATCGGTTGGTATGCGTTTTCAGGCTGTAGCAATTTGACAAAAGTAACATTTAGAAGTAACTCACAATTAACAAGCATCGGTTGGTATGCATTTTCAGGATGTAGCAGTTTGACAAGTATAGAGATACCAAGTGGTGTAACGAGCATAGGACACATGGCGTTTCATAAATGTAGCAAATTAAGCAGTATAAGTATACCAGCAAGTGTAACGCATATAGAATCATTGGCATTCTTATATTGTAATGCATTAACAATTGCTTGTGAAGCGACAAGTGAGCTTAGCGAATGGAAGAAGGGGTGGAATACACGCGACGATATTTCTCAATCTAAAATTACAGTAATATGGAGATGTTATACTTATGTAAATGATACCTATCGTTACGTTGTACATAATGACAAAGTATATTTGACGGAGTACAAAGGAAATGGTGGTGATGTAGTAATACCGAAGGCAATAGAAAATAAAGAGGTGGTATCATTTGGGGAAATATTTAGAAATAACAAAAATATAATAAGTGTGGAGATACCAAGTAGTGTAACGAGCATAAGTTCCTCTGCATTCTGGGGCTGTAGCAGATTAACAATATATTGTGAAGCGACAAGTAAGCCAACCGGATGGACTAGTGAATGGAATGCACTGAATAATTACAGTTTAATACCAGTAGTATGGAATTGTGCAGAACACGGAGAAACGAAAAATGGAATAAAATGGGGATATACTAAAGACGGAGTAATGACAATAGCCGGATATAGCGGAGAGATAACTCAAGTTGTAATACCAAGAATGATTAACAGACACAGTGTGACTCATATCGGCTCATATGCATTCTCTAACTGTAGCAGTTTGACAAGCATAGAGATACCTAGCGGAGTAACGAGCATCGGCTTCGAAGCATTCTCTGGCTGTAGCAGATTGACAAGCATAGAGATACCTAGTAGTGTAATGACAATACAGGGCTATGCATTCTCTTACTGTAGTAGTCTGACAAGCATAGAGATACCAAGCAGTGTAACAAGCATAGGCAACTCTGCATTCGCATACTGCAGCAGATTAACAATCTATTGTGAAATGTTAAGTGAGCCAATCGAATGGAATGGTGATTGGAACTATAGCAATAGACCTGTGGTATGGGGACATAAGCAGGGATAAGAACACGCCCGCGATTTATAAAATAGCGGGCGAAGTTTTACCGAATGGATAACTCAGTTATTTAATATAAAATAGACAAGTAGAAGATGGGAAGAAGTGAGATAAGTTGCCGAATATTGCAGTCGGCAAGGAAAGCATTTAAGGCAAAGGGCTATGAGGGCGCGTCAATGCGGGAAATAGCGCAGAGAGCAGGCTATACGACGGGAGTGCTATACAGTAGATATAAAGACAAAGAAGAATTGTTTTCCGCAGTAGTCAAGTTCGGCGAAATGGCAATCACTTCGCTATGCTCCGGTCGAAATGACATAGGAATTAGATTTTCTCACCTTGATAGAAAAGACGTTGTAGGTCGTTTGCTTTCCATAATAGACGTAGTATCTACATATAAAGATACAGTCGAGTTGCTAATCCGTTGCTCCAAAGACTCATCTAAAGGAAATTATATAGAAGATTTTACAGATAAAGAGAGCATACTCAAATCATATATCTTTGACCGCCTAATTTCCCAAGGCATATCCAACAACAGTATACTTTTCTCATTATCCCACAATCTTGCTGTCGCCATATATCGTACGCTTTTCAATTTCACTTTGGATTTTCCAAAAGAAGACGTCGTTAAATTTTTGAGAGAAGTTTAGCAGTATTCCATTGCTTTTTCCGGTATAATAAGTGGCAAATTACATATTGAGAACGTTATAGAAAATTGCTATGACAATTAGATGGTATTCGCTGCGTGTATGATGAGTATATAGGCGTAGAATGTATGCTAGAAAGAAATAGATTTATGGTAGATAATTCTTCTTTAATGATAGCTTTGTATAATGGCTCGTTGGGTGGCACTAAATCAGCAATAGATTATGCTCGTAGTAAGGGGTTGAAGATTGTTATTATTAAGCCATAATAAAAGCCGAGGTCTATAAGGATTCTCGGCTTTTGCGCGATTTATATGCAATCATTTTCTTTTTTCAATATTATATGATATAATTCTTTTTAACAAGACATATAAGGGTTTAATTATGAATAAAGTAAGCGGATCGTTATCATTAGAAGATATACAGGACATATATGAACAAAGTGCTGCTCATTGGAAGGATGGCGATATAAAGGAAAATTTTGGTATGGTCGCTATTCTTGATGTTTTGGGATGGAAAAAGAGAGCGGATGAACAATCTATACAAGTGTATGTAGGCTTAATCAATAAACTGCGTTGGCGAATGTATGATACATATAAACGTTGTGTAGAAGATAAAAATATTGTTCCTAATTTTACTATAACGACTTTATCCGACACGATAGCCATATTGGTAAATGGTAGTTTCCCATATTGTGAAATAAATATTTTTAATCATATTAGTGCGTTTTTAGAGGAAGCATTAGAACAAGGATTTATGTTTAGAGGTGCTATAAGTCGTGGTAAGTATTTTACAAATAATTTAGATAATGTTTTTGTTGGAGAGCCATTTTTCGAGGCTGCACAATATGCGGAAGCAACAGATTGGGCTGGCGTAATTATTACAGATACTTTATCCACTGCTTTGCTTGAAAAAAATACCATTGAAGATTTACAGCGAATAAGTATTATCAAGTATGATAATATTCCTTTCAAGGAAGGAATAACTCCTTGCAAGGATAAACTTGTACTTGTTCCGCAAAACGAGAAGAGAGTATTTTATCCTTCAACTATAGCAAGATTGGATTTTAAAGCGTTGTATAAAAAATTTATGGGAGATGAAATAGTTAAGTATAAAAATACGGCGGATTTTATTGAATATGTTGAAAGAACTTATTGGGCAGAGAATAAAGACGAAATTGACAAAAGGTTAAGTAAAGATGTGTCCTATTAAATAGCATATCAAAAGCCGAGAGAGTTATTCTCCCGGCTTTATGTTTGATTAAAGTTTTTGCGTTCTTTCTGGCACGTAGATTATATCGTTTATTTTTACGGCTTTGTAAGGTACGTCGCCTATGTAGTGCGTTATATATTCCGGTTTGCCTTTATGTACCGCTCTCAATAAAACGTGTTGTGTATCTTTGTTGGCAAGTTGGGTGTTGACGTCTATAAAGTTATCTGCATTGGATACTTCCAATACTTTCAATCCTTTTTGCAATATGTAGGAACTGAACTGCCAGAGTTTTTCAAACATTCCGTTGCTGTCTATTATGACGGATAAATCTTCTTTTTCGTAGTATGCTGTAATTCTAAAATAGTTTGTCATTGTTTTAATCTCCTATTAATTATGCTATTAGTTTTAATTTTTTGTTGGCGTAGGGTAGCCATTTCTTGTTTACGAAGTTGAGTACTTGCTCGTCGGGTTTGGAGTCTTTATCTCCGTAACATTGCAAGATTTTGCGTTGTTTCAATGAGTATTCCACTGTTACGAACGGAACGTCGGGCGAGTTCTTATCTCGTATAAAGAAGATAAGACTTTCTTCACGGATAAAGCGTTGATCGTAATTCATTCGACCTACGCAGTGGTGGAGTATCTCACCTTCGCGTATTAAGTCAGACGGACTTTTGGCAATCACTACAACATAAGTATTGTCTTTTTCTCTTTGTAATGGAATATATTTCTCCGCAATATGTGCAAACTCTGCATATAGTTCTTCGCGTTCTTGTTTGTCTTTCAATGCCTTTGCTGTCCTATATTCGTCTATGCGTATATCGTGCCAACGTTTGAAATCATGTGGGAGTCTGTTTTTATCTAGGTTCATATCCAATCCCAAGTAAGTGCACGCTTTGAGATAGTCTGCGTATGAAGCAATATTGGCGCCTTGAATCTCTATGTATTCCAAGAACTGTTCTATTTGTTTATCTGTATTAAACAACTCTTTAATTTCCTTGTAATTACATTTGCGACAGAACGTCTTTTTATCTTCTTCTGCTTTCTGTACTTTGGCGAGCGGTTTTCCCGTCTTGTAAGATTTGAATAGCGTGCTTACATAATATCCATTTAATGCTATTTCGCTACTATTGCGTATTAGCCATTTGCCGAAGCGTTTATCTTTGGACGTTTTACGCAGTATCATTTTACTTGTAGCATAGTAGGGAAGCCCGAACTTAACTAATAATTCCGCTTGCGGATATTGTTCGTAATATTTCAAGTATTTTAATATATTTGTGCTGGGATATTTATCTACAGCGCTGTATTTGTATTGTGGGAATTTCAAAGCATATTGAATATTAAGTATAGGAGCGTAGACGTTGAAATATTGAGTATAGGCTTCGTACCATTTGCCGGTTTCCCACCACCTAGGAAATTTAGTAAGTCCTTGTTCGTGCCAGCCTACGACATATCCCGCTATCATAACGAATTCCATATCTTTTACTAAGCAATATGGAGAGTGTACGTCGTGTATTGCTACTTGTTTGCAGTACCAGTTCTTGCCCTTGTTTCTGCAAGCGACCGTTACTTTTACTAGTTCTTTCTTATGTTTAGTGAGATAGGCGTAATATCTGGTATGTCCGCTTTGCTCAGGACAGTCTTTCTTATCTCTTCTTTGTATAAGTTTCAACATATACTTGGGAATAGGTTTAATATCTTTTTCGTTTAACATTTGTATCACCTCACATATTTAATTTTGCAGTTGAGCAAAGTCGAAAGCATATCCGCGTAAGTGTTATTTTCGTCAATTATTTCGCCCGTATCTATTACGATGGTGTTTCCGTCATTCGCTTTTACGGTTTGAGTAAGTCTTTTAATATCTTCTTGCTCGATTACAACTACGCTGTGGTTATTGCGTATCTTGTTTATATAGATATCAGCCGCGTGGTAGGGGAATCCAACCATTGGCAATCTTTCGTCAAGTCCTACGTTTCTACCAGTAAGCGTCAAGTCTAATTCTTTGGATAACGTAATTGCGCTTTCTCCAAATGCCTCATAAAAGTCGCCGAGCCTATAAATTACAATGTCTTGTGGATATTGCTTCTGAGTTTCAATGTATTGAGAGTAAAATTGAGGAATCTCTTTACTTTCTTGTATTCTAGGATTTAAGTCATTTAATATGTCAGACACTTCGGCAAGCTGTTGCGTGTTGTTTTCTTCGTCGTTTTTCTCATCGTCTTGAGATTCTATGATGTCGAATAGAGTAGGTTGGTTATCTTGCTTCTTTGGTTTGTTTGTTATAACATATGTTGAGTTCAGTTTAGGCGGTGTTTTTATTATTTGCTTGTATTCCGTTCCGTCTTCGTTGTAAAGTGTACCTTCAATGCTATCTTCTTCAAAGTAGTGTATAGCCCAGCCGTAGACAGTTTCGTCTTCTATGCAAGCGTAGGTTGCTCCTTTTTCGGAGAGTTTCTTTGCTTCGTCACTTGCATATTTCATAAATCCTTTAAGCGTCTTTTTGCTTGTAAGTTGCTTGCCGTCTTTTACGATTGTTGTTCCATTGTTTATCTTTTCCGCCAAGACTTCGCTTGCGTTTTCTTGAAGATAGGCAAGTATACGCTCTTGAGCAGTTCCTTCAGCGGTTAAGTTTAATTCTCTCATTGTTTATCTGTCTCCTTTTTCAGAATATTTAGTATGAGTTGCTCGTCATAGCCTTCTGAGCATATCCATATTAATTGTTGCCAAGGTCTCAAGAGATGCACCTTGTTTATTGCGTGCAAATAGTTTTCTATATTGCTTATTATCTCCGTTAGTAAACCATTGATATTTGTTGCATAGGTAATAAAGTTTATCCGTAGATATTTTCATTTGTTGTATAACTCCTTTAATTTATTTTTGTTTTGGATATTGAAAAGCCCGCTCTTTTCAGAACGGGCAGTCTTTCCAACGTTGTAAGTATTCCTTGCGAGTTTTAATAGGTATTACAAGCCAAGTTGTATCTAGCGGTGATCGTAACTCGTATCTTTTTCTATTCCACTTGGCTAAATTGTAAGTGTTGGTAACGACTTGTACTTTTAACGTCTTTTTATTTTGCTCTATATAGCAGACTTTGTAACCGTAATCTTTCATTCAATTCTCCCGAATATATCGTCTACATAATAGGCGTTTTGAAATATATTAAAAACCGCAGTGCATTTCACACCGCGGTAATCTACTACATAATTGTTGTTGCCTTTATACTCAAGTACTGTTATATCATCAATTTCTCCACCTAGAGAGAAGATATGCGCCTTTGTCTTATTCATTTATTATCTCCTTTCTTTGAGTCAACGTATTCTTTGTATTTCGTTTCCGTATGCATTATTTCATTTACTTCCTCCAAGATTTCTTCTTGTGTTCTACCGACACAGCAAGCAATGAGCAGGTTAGTGTTACTGCCAAAAATTCTATCGAAAGCGTATTCGCATATTTGGTCTATATCTTTATCTTTCTTATCTCGTTTAGATAGATTTATGCAGTAGATGGCAGTTAGTATTGTTTGTATTTCTTTTGTGTTTTTCATATTTGGATTTCCTTTTAGATATAGTTTTGTAGTTGTTCAAATTGATTGCCAATATTGCGTAGCGTTTCTTCAAAGCCATACCACGCCATAAGGTTTTGATTATGCGTATCAATAATGAGCGGGTCTTCGTCGTCAAAGTTCTTTCCAAAGAGGTCTTTCAAAGAAAAACAACGCATTGATTGCATTTGCTCGCTCAATAGGCTGTTTATCTCGTCTTTATATTTCTTGTAAAACTTCAACGTGTCCGAGTAGTAGATAAGTTCGCTTACTATGCCGGATACGCAACCGTGATAGAGTACTTCTTTGAAAATGTTTGTTTTGTCGTCATAATCGTGCCATTTGTTAATGACGTAATTGCAAACGTGCCGAGTAAGTTTATTATCCGATTCACGTTTAATTGTTCTAACGTTTGTTAAAGTTAATTTCATTTGTTTGCTCCTTTTAATTTTCCGAGAAATCTTTAATAAAGATTTTTTTGAACGTAACGCCGTATTCAAAGTAAAATTCGCAGTTGCTATCTTCGAGTAATTCGTAATCGATGACACTTATCTTACTGCGATTAGTAACTGCTACTTGAATAGTTTTGCGTTCAATGTTGATAGATACAATATTGAATGTGATAAAACATTCACCGTCGTAGAACTCATATTCGTTGAGATAGTATTGACGAGTATCTTCAAAACTGCTAACTACATTTTCCATTTTATACCTCCGTGATTTTATTAGCCTTTCGGCAGGGGCTACGTAGCACAATTCGAGAAAAATCTTTTAACATAAAAATAGGGCAGTAAATGTCAACCGACAGACCAATGAATAACAAGTCAAACAAAAAAATATTGCATAAGAATACATAAGCCTTATACATAAAATTAAGTAACAATATATAATAAAGGGCTTAAGCGATATTTTTTTGCGGTTGACATTGACGAGAATTGTGCTACGATAGACACAACGAAAGGCGAAATCACGGTAAAAGTGTAAACTGTTTGCTTTTACAATTATTGCAAAAAAACAAATAAATTTAGAGATGATTATGCTGCTTTTGACTATTTTTACATAATAATTTAATTAATACATTTATTTTATATGTTTCCAATGGAAAGAATTTATGCTATAATAAAATG
>JAIDUV010000020.1 GCA_029060025.1 Clostridia bacterium
TTTGCTAAACTAAAATGTTTTTAAAAATTCTCTTTTATATATTATAATATTATAATAATTTTAATAAATTTTATTTAACTACTTGTCAAATTGACAATAATCATTTATTATGAATATAAAAGAATATCTTTCAAGAGGATAATTATGAAAAGCAAAAAACTCTTAATCATCACTTTGATTGCTCTCATTGCCTTGGTGGCGCTGGTGGGTTGCAACAGCAACAAAGTCGATTACGACAGCGAAATCGTCGTCAACGGCGGATTTGAAAATTACAATTCGCAAGAAATGATTGCCGACGGTTGGACTATCAAGTCGGGTACTACGGTCAATTGGGTACGCAACGATTCACAGGCAAGCGAATACGATTCTGCGCTTGGCAAGTATTATATGCGTCTCAATCCGTCTTCGTCGGGATTCAACTATATATCTCAGAAAGTCAGATTGGAAAAGAATGCCATCTACAAGTTGTCGGCGTATATGAAAGTTGACTCCGTTAGTTCTTCGGCGGGAGTATTTTTCCGCGGTGCGGTCGATACCGTCGGAGTTGTTTCGTCAGTCACTACTGACGGCTGGACACAAGTTTCGCAATACTTCACATCGACAGTAAGCGGAGAAGTTGAACTTTTGGTAGCAGTAGGCAGCGAAAGCGTCAACGGCACCGGCAACGTATCTTTTGACAATATCTCGCTTCAAAAGGTAGAGAGCGCGCCTGAAGACGAAGAGTTGGTTATACTCCGTATGAAAGAAGGCTACGATATGGCTGACGGCGGTTCGATTACGTTCGTGGTAATGTTCACTCTCATTTCTGCGGGAATAATCGTCGGAATGTTCTTTATGATTAAGAGCATACTTCAAAACAAAGTGGGTATGCACCCCAACGACGGCGTGACAGGCGGGGACAAGTTCCTCAACGCAATGACAGGCAACACCGCCAAGTTTATTTACGTGCTTCTCGTAGCGTTTGTTGTTAGATTTATTACGGTGCTTGCCACAGCAGAGGGCAATGCTATCACCGACGCAATGGTCAATCTTGCAAAGGGCGTAGCAGATAAAGGAATTTTGTCATATTATTCGGGCTATGTATACGACTCGCAAGGCGTCGTATGGCTTATGGGTATTCTAGGTTATCTCGGCAAGGGGCTCAATATGGAGAGCGTAGGTTATTCCATTTTGGTAAGAATGCCTATGATGATTGCCGACCTCACGATATGTTATATGCTTTTCTCTTGCGCTGCAAAATACCAAAACGAGAGAATGGCAACGACCTACGGATTTATATATGCAATCTTGCCGGTATTCTTCGTATTCGGCAGTCTTTACGGCTCCGTACACGTGATAGCAATGGCGTTCTTGGTGGCAATGGCGCTGTCAATGTTGCAAAAGAAATATGTATCCACGGGAATATTCTATACGTTGGCATTGTTCTTCAGCAATTACGCGTTGATACTTTTGCCTGTAATACTTTTGTATCAGATATACGCAATGGCAACAGACAAGTCGTCCATCGTTAAGAACGCAGTGACTATGGCGTCTTGCTTTGTAGTATTCTATTTGCTTTCGCTTCCATTGTGTTGGAGCGAAGTTGCAAAAGGCGACGTCTTGTGCGTATTCTCAAAGATGTATTCATTCTTTGCGTCGGCAAATTCAAAACTTTCCAACAATGCGTTCAATCTTTACGCTATCTTTGCGGCAGGCGGCAAGATAAGACCTGACAATTTGTTCCTTGATATTTGCAACTGGCTCTTCGTCATTGCAATGAGCGCATACGTCGTATATCACTATATCAGAACTGCCAACAGACTTGACCTTGTGTTGCTTTCGGGCGTTATGCTCGTCGCATACGGCGCAATCGGTGCGCAAGGTAATATGGACGTATTGCCTATGGGATTGGTACTCATATTGATGTATCTCATTATTACGCCGGACATCAGACTGTATATCGTCGGCGGCTCGCTAGCAACGCTGTCTTTCCTAAATATGGCGCAGTTGCTCTCTAGAAGCGGCTTTATCAGCGGAGTAGACAATGCGTCGTTGCTAGACTTTGAAGGCAAGAATGCATTCTTGATAATCTTCAGTATTCTCACAGTGCTTGCGACGTTCTATCTGCTGTACGTTGCGGTGGATATGACGTTGGCGTCCAACGTAAAACTCATTGAAAAAGAGAGAGACATATCCGACGGAGTAAAAGAAGAAGAGAGTGTAACTTCGGACGTAAAACCTCAAAAGACAAATTCAAAGAAGAAAGCCAAAAAGGCTTGATAAGGGAAATATGCTGGCAAAGACCAAGAGTTACGCCCTCAACGGCGTAGAAGGATACGAAGTCGCGATAGAGGTGGATCTCAACGCAGGACTGCCTGCCTACGACACTGTGGGTTTGGCGGATACGGCTGTCAAAGAGTCAAAAGAGAGAGTGAGGTCTGCTATAAAGAACAGTCTTTTTACCTATCCTATACGCAAGATAACTATCAATCTTGCGCCTGCGGATACCAAGAAAGAAGGCTCGCACTTCGATCTTGCAATAGCGCTTGGCATACTCATTGCCAATGAAGAGATTGAGAGCGAAATTTACAAGGACTATATTATCCTCGGAGAACTCTCGCTTGACGGAACTATCAATGCTATCAGAGGAGTGATGCCGCTCATAATCTCGGCAATACAGAACGGACATAGCAAGTTTATCATTCCGTCAAAGAACGCAAAAGAAGCAAGTTATATCTCGGGAATAGAGGTATACGCATTTGACAAACTTGCTCAGGTAGCGGACTTCTTGACAGGCAAGAGCCAAGTCGAGCCGCTCAAGACGAGCGAGTTTGTATCAATTGCCGCAGAAAATAAATATAGCGTCGATTTCTCTGAAGTCAAGGGGCAGTACGTCGCAAAGCGCGCTTTGGAGATTGCTGTCGCAGGCGGTCACAACGTGCTTTTGATAGGACCTCCGGGGGCAGGCAAGACTATGATGGCAAAGTGTGTGCCGACCATTATGCCCGATATGACTTTTGAAGAAGCCATTGAAGTGACCAAGATACATTCCGTCGCAGGCATACTCGACGACAGCGTGGGTATAGTAGTCAACAGACCTTTCCGTACTCCGCACCACACGGCAACGGTGCCTGCTCTTATGGGCGGTGGCACCAACGCCAGACCGGGAGAGATAAGTCTTGCGCACAACGGAGTATTGTTTCTCGACGAAATGCCCGAGTACCAAAGACGGACTTTGGAGACGTTGAGACAGCCGCTTGAAGACGGCATTGCAGTCGTATCGAGGGCAAAGCGTACGCTTGAATATCCCGCAAGATTTATGTTGGTGGCAAGTATGAATCCCTGTCCGTGCGGCAATCTCGGCTCAAAGACGCAAGAGTGCAAATGCACGCCGTCGGAGATACATAGGTATATATCCAAGTTGTCCGGGCCGTTGCTTGACAGAATTGATTTGCAAATAGAAGTCGACAGCATATCTTACGACGACTTCCGCAGTACGGTTGCCAACGAGAGCAGCGAGAGTATCAAAGCAAGAGTGGAAAAGGCAAGGGCAATCCAGCGCGACAGATACGCGGGAAGCAAAACAAAGACCAACGACGAAATGACAAATGCGCAAGTCAAGACTTACTGCGCGCTCGACAAGATGGGCGAAGCGCTATTAAAAAACGCTTTTACAAAACTCAATCTTACGGCAAGAGCAAGCACGAGAGTGCTGAAAGTGGCTCGCACCATAGCAGATTTGGACGCGTCGGAAAGCATTTTGTCCAAACATATCGCGGAGGCAATACAGTACCGTTCGTTGGACAGAAAGTATTGGGATTGATATATGACTTACAGCAACGACCAAAAGGCTTTGATTATGCTCTCGACTGTCGACGGATACAACGCGAGGAAAAAGCGCTTTGAAAGCGTAGACAGACCCTGCGAGTTATACGACGACTATACCGTAGCCGACAATATCATTGCCAAAATGGAAAAGGCGGGCATAAAAGTCTTGACGATAATCGACGAAGATTATCCCGAGACGCTCAAAGAGATATACGATCCGCCGTATACGCTTTATTATCAAGGAGACAGGAGTCTGTTTAATAGCAAAGACCTGCTTGCAGTAGTTGGTACTAGAAGAGTAAGCGCTTACGGCAAGAATATTATGCAAAACTTCGCGCCGGTATTTATCAAGTCGGGATTTAAAATTATCAGCGGACTTGCAAGAGGCGTGGACAGCATAGGGCATAGGATAAGTTTGGAGCATAATTCGCCTACGGTGGCAGTCGTCGCAAACGGATTGGATATATGTTATCCTCCTGAAAATGCCGATATGCAAAGAAGAATTGCCGAGAACGGATTGGTGATAAGTGAATATGCGCCGGGAGCAAAGCCGTTGCAATTTCACTTTCCCGAGCGCAATCGCATAATAAGCGCGCTTTCGCAAGGCGTGTTTATACCAGAAGCGGGAGATAGGAGCGGTTCGCTTATCACGGCGGACTATGCGATAGAGCAAGGCAAAGATTTATTTGTTGTACCCGGCAATATATTCTCGCCGCAGAGTGCAGGTTGCAACAAAAAGATAAGAGAACTTCAAGCAATAATTACGCTTACGCCTCAAGACGTGATAACCGCGTTGGGAAAGGTGGCAAAGAAAAACGACGCCGAAGTAATTCAACTTGACTTTGCTTCGCAAGCAGTAATGGATATACTTAAGGACGGCGCGCTTCATTTTGACGAAATACTCCAAAGGTCGTCGATGAATATAGCGGAGTTGTCGGGCATATTATCCCAATTGGAGATATTGGGAGTAATAAGAAAATTACAGGGAAATAATTTTGAAATCATACCTCTAATTTAAAGGAGCGGAGATGAAACTTATAATCGTAGAGTCGCCTCACAAGGCGAAGACAATATCAAAGTATTTGGGTAGCGGATACCACGTGGTAGCCTCCAAAGGACACGTCAGTGACTTGCCTCAAAAGACTATGGGTATTGACGTCAACAACAATTTCAAACCGGAGTATATCGTCAGTCCCGACAAGCAGGCTACGATAGATATGATCAAGAAAGAGATCGAGAAGTGCGATACCGTATATCTTGCGGCCGACCCCGATAGAGAGGGAGAGGCTATATCTTGGCACCTTGCCAACGTCTGCGGTATTACGGAAAAGAACGTGAGAATCGTCTTCAACGAAATATCCAAAAAAGCAGTGCTTAAGGCTTTGGACAACCCAAGAGAAATCAATATGGGACTTGTCGACGCCCAACAGGCTAGAAGAGTGCTCGACAGACTTATGGGATACGAACTTTCGCCTATCATTTCCCGTCAAATCAAGAGCGGTCTGTCGGCAGGCAGAGTTCAGTCCGTCGCGCTCAAAATGGTAGTCGACAGAGAAAGGGAGATAAGAGACTTCAAGCCTCAAGAATATTGGACTATCAGCGCTCAACTAGTCAAAGACAAGATTAGCGCAGGCGATAAGAAAAAGAATTCTTTCAAGTGCGAATTTGTAGACATTGACGGCAAAAAAGTCAAGGTTACTTGCAAAGAGCAAGCCGACGAAGTTATCGGCGGCAGCAAGGCGGGTAAGTGGCTTGTCGACAACGTCAAGAGAGCGCAGTCTTTCTCAAAGCCGGCTCCGCCTTTTACGACTTCGACTATGCAGCAGGACGCTATTTCCAAACTGGGTTTCAGCGCGTCGATGGTTACGCAGATTGCGCAGAGACTTTACGAGGGCGTGGAGATACAGGGCGAAGGTCAAGTCGCGCTCGTCACATATATCCGTTCGGACAGCGTGAGAGTATCTGCCGACGCTCAAAGAGAAGCGCTTGAATTTATTGACAAAAATTACGGCAAGGACTATTGCCCTAAGAAGCCCAACGTATACGCTACCGGGTCGGGAGCGCAAGACGCGCACGAGGCTATCAGACCTATCACGCTTGCACGTACTCCCGAGTCATTGAAGGACAAACTCGCGCGTAATGATTATAAACTATATAAATTGATATACGACAGATTTGTTGCTTCGCAGATGGCAAACGCCGTATACGATACTTTGACGGTGCATATCGTATCGCAAAGTGATAAGAATTACGGTTATACGCTCAAAGGTAAAGTATGCGTATTCAAGGGATTTACGCAGGCGTATCAGAGCAATACCGAAAAGGAAGAGAGTAGCAAGGAATTGCCAAATCTCAACGAGGGCGAGGAACTCACTCTCAAAGATATCGCAGGCGAGCAAAAATTCACAAAACCGCCTCAAAGATATACCGACGGCTCGTTTATTAAGGCTATGGAAGAAAACGGCATAGGTAGACCGTCGACTTTTGAAAAGACCATCACGGTGCTTTATAAGCGTACCTATATAGAGAAAGACGGCAAATTTATGAAGCCCACAGAACTGGGTGAGATCGTCGTCGACCAACTCGTCAAAGATTTTACGGAGATAATGGACACGCAATTCACTGCGGATATGGAAAAAAATCTTGACAAGATAGAAGAAGGCAATATCAAGTGGTATGAGGTCATTGCAGATTTTTACGGAGACTTCCACAACAAGGTCATTGCGGTAAAGTATCAAGGCAATAAGGTCAAGCCAAAAGCCGAAGAGTCCGACGTAATATGCGATAAGTGCGGAGCAAGAATGATAATCAGGGATTCCAAATACGGCAAGTTTTTGGCGTGTCCCAACTTCCCAAAGTGTCGCAATACCAAGTCGCTTAGCGAAGCAGTTGCAAAGTGTCCGCAGTGCGGAGGAGACGTATATAAGAAAGTATCCAAGAAAGGCGCTACTTTCTTCTCTTGCAACAATTATCCGACTTGCAAGTTTATATCTTGGGATTTGCCGGCGCCGTATCTGTGTCCCGATTGCAAGAATACTATGAAAGTTGTCAATGGCAAGAGCGGAGTAAAATACGTCTGCACCAACAGAGATTGCAAGCACAGCGAAGACGTCGAAGAGAGCAAGTTGCCTGACGTAATCAAGAAGAGTAAGGAAAAGAATAAAGAATGAAAGTCAACGTAATAGGCGGAGGCTTGGCAGGGTGCGAGTGCGCGTATCAACTTCTCAAACGCGGTTTTGAAGTCGATATGTACGAGATGAGAGGAGTCAAGAATACTCCCTGTCACTCGACGGAGCGCTTGGCGGAACTCGTGTGTTCCAATTCTTTAAAAGCCCAAAGCCTTGACAATGCGTCGGGACTTCTCAAGTACGAACTTGCAAGGCTCGACAGCCTTATTCTCAAATGCGCGTATATGAGCGACGTGCCTGCGGGCGGAGCGCTTGCAGTCGACAGAGTCAGGTTGAGCGAAAGCGTGGAGAGCGTACTCAACGGCTTTGACGGATTTGAATTGATAAGAAAAGAGATAGAGACAGTTGACCTTAATATTCCCACGGTGATTGCCACCGGTCCGTTGACTTCTGACAAAATGGCAAAGTGGATTGAGGACTTTTTAGGCGGAGAATATCTCAACTTCTACGACGCCGTGGCTCCGATAGTGGACGGAGACAGCATAGATTACGACAAAGCCTTTTTTGCCGCAAGATACGGCAAGGGCGGAGACGATTATCTCAACTGCGCAATGAACAAAGATCAGTATCTGGCATTTTACGATGCGCTGATACACGCAGAGAGAGCAAAACTCAAAGACTTTGAATTTGAAGTATTTGAGAGATGTATGCCGATAGAGGTTATGGCGTCAAGGGGCGTCGATACAATGAGATATGGTCCGTTGCGACCTGTAGGTATTCGCAATCCTCACAGTGACGAGAGACCTTACGCGGTAATTCAACTTCGCAAAGAAGACGGCGAGGGAAGCGCTTACAACATAGTAGGCTTTCAGACCAATCTAAAATTCGGAGAGCAAAAGAGAGTATTCTCGATGATACCGGGACTTGAAAACGCCGAGTTCTTAAGATACGGAGTAATGCACGCCAATACATTTATCAACGCTCCCAAAGTATTGGACAGCGCTTTTGCCGTAAAAGATAAGCCTTTGATATTCTTTGCCGGTCAGTTGACTGGCGTTGAGGGATATATGGAGAGCGTGGCAAGCGGTCTTTTGGCAGGCGTCAACTTGGCAAGACGTCTGTCGGGAAAAGAAGATTTGATTTTGCCTGCGACGAGCGTAATGGGCAGATTGCAAAGGCATATCTCCGCGCCCAGCGAGGATTATCAGCCTATGAATGCCAACTTCGGGATATTGCCGACTTTAGACGATGCTCCGAGAGACAAAAAGAAACGAAAATTCAAATATTCTTTGCGCGCCATAGGTGACGTAGAGAATTATCTCAAATCAATAAAGGAGATTTAATTATGGAAATGATGGGTACTACCATTTGCGCGGTAAGGCGCAACGGAAAAATCGCCATAGCAGGTGACGGACAGATTACTATGGGACAGAGCGTCATACTCAAGGGTACGGCGAAGAAGGTTAAGAGAATATTCGACGACAAGGTCGTCATAGGTTTTGCCGGCAGCGTGTCCGACGCAATATCACTCAGCGAAAAGTTTGAGAAGATGTTGCAGAAATACAGTGGCAATCTTATGCGTAGCGCGGTAGAACTTGCCGAACTGTGGAGAGACGACAAGTTGCCGAGAAAGTTGGAGGCAATGATGCTCGTCGCAGATAAGGAAAACTTGCTTATCGTGTCGGGTAGCGGCGAAGTAATAGACCCCGACGGTGACGCTTGCGCAATAGGCTCGGGCGGTAACTACGCCTTAGCAGCGGCAAGAGCAATGGTAAAGGAGACTGATCTTTCGGCAAAAGAGATTGCCTACAAAGCGCTCGTAATTGCAAGCGAACTTTGCGTCTTCACCAACAACAATATCATAGTAGAGGAGGTGTAATATGAATGATTTTACGCCAAAACAGATAGTTGCAGAACTTGACAGATATATCATAGGTCAGCAAAGCGCCAAAAAAGCAGTGGCAGTTGCTCTCCGCAACAGATACAGAAGAAGCAGACTTCCCGAGTCGTTGAGAGAGGAGATTTCTCCCAAGAATATTATTATGCAAGGACCTACCGGCGTGGGTAAAACGGAGATTGCAAGACGTCTTGCAAAACTCGTCAAAGCGCCGTTTATCAAAGTCGAAGCCACCAAGTTCACTGAAGTAGGCTACGTCGGCAGAGACGTAGAGTCTATGATACGCGACCTCGTCGAGGCGTCTATCAGAATGGTAAGCGAAGAAAAGTCCAAAGAAGTAGAACTTCGCGCAAGAGAGAGAGCCGAGGAAAAACTCGTACCGGCAATCACCAAGAAGAGAAAAGAGGCTTATCCCGACTTGACCGACGGTCAAATGAGAGGATATATCTTGCAAGAGATAAGAGAAGGCAAAGTCGACGATCTCGTCGTCACGCTCGAGTTGCCCGTCAAGCCAAAACAGCAGACTATCAGCAATCAGGCGGGTATGGAGATAAATATCAACGAACTTTTCGGCTCTATGATGGGCGGCGGCAAGACCAAGTCCAAGACCGTCACCGTAAAAGAAGCCTTGAAGATACTCATTGAGATGGAAGAGGAAAAACTCATCGACCCCGACAACGTCAATGCTGAGGCTATATCGAGAGCGGAAAACGAGGGAATTATCTTCATTGACGAGATAGATAAGATAGCAAGTAAGTCGAGCGGAAGCGGCGGCGGACACGACGTGTCTAGAGAGGGCGTACAGAGAGATATATTGCCTATCGTAGAGGGCTGTACCGTCAACACCAAGTACGGACAAATCAAGACGGATCACATTCTTTTCATTGCGGCAGGCGCTTTCCACATTTCAAGCGTGTCCGATTTGATACCTGAACTTCAAGGTAGATTTCCTATATCAGTCCGTTTAGACAGCCTTACGGAAAAGGACTTTGAAGAGATATTGACAAAACCCGACAATGCTATATTGATGCAATATACTGCGCTGCTCGGCGTGGACAATATCAAACTCAAGTTTACCGCCGAGGCTATCAAAGAACTTGCTAAGATATGCGCGGTGGAGAATGAAAACAAAGAAGACATCGGAGCAAGACGTCTTCACACTATGATGGAGAGTTTGCTCGAAGATATCTCTTACGAGGCTTGCGATATGAAAGAGACTACTGACGTGACGATAGATAAGTCTTACGTAGACAAGCACTTTGAGAGCGTCATCAAAAAACTCAATCTAAACAAATATATATTGTAATAAAAAAAGATATATAAATATATCAATATCCGTTACGTCATATTGAGCGTAGCGTAGCGGAGTCAAAATATCTAAAAACAAAAAAGATACAGTAAAGAGGCTTTTATGATAAATATACCAAAGGGAACAAAAGACGTATTGCCAAGCGAGAGTTACAAATGGCATTATATTGAGAATACCGTACGCGAAGTCGCAAGACTTTTTGGCGCAAATGAAGTGCGCACTCCGACTTTTGAACACACGGAATTGTTTTTGAGAGGAGTGGGCGATACGACGGATATTGTCAACAAGGAGATGTACACCTTTGAGGACAAGGGCAAGAGAAGTATTACATTGAAGCCTGAAGGGACGGCAGGCGTAGCAAGAGCATTTATTGAAAATTCGCTTTTCAATTCGCCTCAACCCACCAAGATGTATTATATCACGCCTGTATTTAGATACGAGAGACCGCAAGCGGGCAGATTGAGAGAGCACCACCAGTTCGGCGTAGAGTTTTACGGCTCTTTTGCACCCCAAGCCGACGTTGAAGTAATGTCTCTTGCCAAGAGCATTTTTGCAAAACTCGGAGTCAAGGACTTGCAACTCAATATCAATTCAATTGGTTGCAAGAGTTGTCGCAAGGACTACAACAAGGCGCTCAAGGATTATTTTTCCTCCAAGATCGACAAGATGTGCGCCACTTGCAAGGAAAGGCTTGACAAAAATCCATTGAGAATACTCGATTGCAAGGAAGAGACTTGCAAAGCAATAGTTAAGGACGCTCCCAACACAATAGATTATCTCTGCGACGACTGCAAGTCGCACCACGAGAGCGTATGCAAAGGCTTGACGTCAATCGGTCTTGACTACGTAGTCAATCCGCGTATCGTCAGAGGACTTGACTATTACACTCGCACGGTATTTGAGTTTATCTCCACGGGCATAGGCGCTCAAGGCACCGTATGCGGCGGCGGCAGATACAACGACCTTGTTGAGCAAGTGGGCGGCAAGTCAACTCCGGCGGTTGGTTTCGGTATGGGTATAGAGCGACTTATTATGGTACTCGAGAGCCTTGGACTTTCGATAGGAGAGCCGTATGCGCCCGCCGTATATATCGCGCCGATGTGCGAAGACGCAAAAGACGTCGCGCTTACGCTTGCCAACAATTTGAGAGCCAACGGCATATCGTCAGAATTTGACATTATGGACAGGAGTTTTAAGGCGCAGATGAAATACGCCGACAAACTGTCCGCCGACTTCGTCGCAATCATTGGCGAAGACGAGTTGAAGACTGACAAAGTTGCCGTCAAGAATATGAAGAGCGGCGAGCAAGAGAGCGTGGAGACGAATAAACTCGTTGAGTATATTCAAAGTAAAAGATAATAGTAACTTTAATATTTCGTCTTGCTCAACAGTTCGGTGAGAAGAGAGATAGGCGAAAGTAAAGAAGTACAGATACCTTTGACTAGTCTAAAGTCATTTCGAGCGCAGTCGAGAAATCTCAAGCGTTATGAAGTAAAGTATGAGAATCTGTACGACATAATATTGATAAAATAATAATTATAATAATTAAAATATATAGAGGATAATAATATGGTAGATTTTTTAAACGGTTTAGAGAGAACGCATAAATGCGGAGAACTTCGCGGCAGTGACGCGGACAAGATAGTCACCGTAATGGGATTTGTTGCAAAATACCGCAACTTGGGCAATTTGTTATTTATTGATTTGAGAGATATAAGCGGTGTTGTTCAAGTAGCATTTGACGATCAAGTCGACAAAACTGTATTTGAAAAGGCTACTGCTATCCGCAACGAATACGTAATTGCCGTCACTGGCAAAGTGAGAAGCAGAGGTAGCAATATCAACAAGAATATGCCCACCGGCGAAGTAGAGATACTTGCCAGTGATTTGAGAATACTCTCTGAGGCGGAAGTCACGCCGTTTGTGATCACCGAAGATATGAAAGTAGGCGAGCCATTGAGGCTTAAATACAGATATCTTGATTTGAGACGCAACTATCTGCAATCAATACTTATAATGAGAGACAAGATCACCAGAGTAGTTCGTAATTATTTGTCGGACAACGGCTTTTTGGAGATAGAGACGCCTTTCTTGGGCAAGTCTACGCCCGAGGGCGCAAGAGACTATCTCGTGCCGTCGAGAATACATAACGGCGAATTCTACGCTCTTCCGCAATCTCCTCAACTTTTCAAGCAGTTGCTTATGATTGCAGGTATGGACAGATATTATCAGATCGCAAGATGTTTCCGCGACGAGGACTTGAGAGCCAACCGTCAACCGGAGTTTTCGCAGATAGACCTTGAGATGAGTTACGTCGAGGACAACGAGCAAGTTATGTCGATTGCCGAAGGACTTATCAAAAAGGTATTCAAAGAATGTTTGGGTATGGATATCACCGAGAAGTTCAGACGTATTCCATACAGCGAAGCAATGGAAAAATGGGGTAGCGACAAGCCCGATACGCGTTTTGACTTACAACTCAAGAATTTGTCCGATATAGTCAAGGACTGCGGATTTTCAGTATTCGTCAACGCTATTGCAAGCGGCGGCAGCGTAAGAGCAATCAACGCAAAAGGTCTTTGCTCCAAGATGACGCGCAAAGAAGTAGACGCTTGCGGAGAATTTGTCAAGAGTTACGGCGCAAAGGGACTTGCTTACGCAATGTTACGCGAAGACGGCAGTATTACTTCGTCAATACTCAAATTCCTCACGGAAGACCAACAAAAGGCTATCTTTGAGAGAATGGACGCAGAGAAGGGAGATATACTTTTCTTTGTTGCGGACAAAGACAAAGTTGTATTCGACAGTCTCGGCGCATTGAGATGCCATATTGCCGACAAGTACGAACTCTATGACAAGAGCAAATTCGACTTCCTTTGGGTAGTAGATTTTCCGCTTCTCGAATACGACGAGGAAGAAAAGAGATACTTTGCCGTACACCATCCGTTCACAAGCGCGTTGGTTGAAGACGTGCCGCTTTTGGATACCGATCCAAGCAAGGTACGCAGCAACGCTTACGATATGGTCATCAACGGTCAAGAAGCGGGCGGCGGAAGTATTCGTATACACGACTGGCATATGCAAGAAAAGATTTTCTCTTTGCTTGGTTTTACGCAAGAGGATATCGAAGAGAGATTCGGCTTTTTCGTCGAGGCGTTCAAATACGGCGCGCCACCGCACGGCGGACTTGCTTTCGGTCTCGACAGACTTACGATGCTCGTCACAGGTACGGACAATATAAAAGACGTAATCGCATTCCCAAAAGTACAGAATGCTTCGTGTCTGATGACTGGAGCGCCTGCGCCGGTTGAAGACAAACAACTCAAAGAACTCGCAATCAACTTTGACAAAAAGGAAGACTAATTATATGTTTTCACGTACCCAAAAACTCATAGGAGAGGACGGCTTGCAAAGACTTTTTGCAAGCAAAGTCCTTGTCGTCGGCGTGGGGGGAGTAGGCGGATATTCCGTCGAAATGCTTGCCCGCGCGGGCGTCGGTACGTTGGGAATTATGGACGGAGATTTGGTTGATGTCTCCAACAAAAACCGTCAGATAATAGCGCTTGATTCCACCGTGGGAAAACCCAAGGTAGAGGCTTTCAAGGAGAGAATACTCGATATAAATCCTTGTTGCAACGTAATTTTGTTCAACGAGCGTTTTTCCGCAGACAACTCAAAAGTTTTGGATATGGAGTGGGACTATATAATCGACGCCATAGACTCTTTTGAAGACAAAGTTAATTTGATTTGCCTTGCTAAACGAAAGGGCATTGAAATAATCAGCGCTATGGGTGCAGGCAACAGAGTTGAACTTTGCGACTTTGAGATATGCGATATATACAAGACGAGTTACGATCCATTGGCAAAAAAACTCCGCAAGGCGCTCAAAGACAGAGCCATAAAAAATCACGTCGTATGTTATACCAAGACGCCTACAATTCCGACAACAGACGGAGTGGGAAGCGTAAGTTATGTTCCTCCGCTTTGCGGAATTAAACTTGCGGGGTACGTTATTCAAAAAATACTTCAAGACGAGCGAGCGTCACTCTTTTTGCCCTAAAAACTAGGACGCACTCGGGGTCACGTACAGAAAGTACGCTCACCGCTCGTTTGCCGTTTCACGGACAAAAATAGCAACACTCTCCGCGCTCGGGTGATACTTAACATAAAAAGGAATATCTATGAAAAAATTGCATATCGACAGCGGAAAAGACTTTGATTTCGGCAGGACGAGCGAATATTATGCAAAATACCGCGATATATATCCGCAAGAGTTTTATGACAAGTTACTGCAAAGGGATCTGTGCGTAAAAGGACAGAAGATATTGGACATTGGCACAGGCACTGGAGTATTGCCACGCAATTTATATAAATACGGCGGAGAGTTTGTCGGTATAGATATATCTGCCAATCAAATAGAGCACGCCAAGATTTTGGCGGAGCAAAGCGGTATGGATATTGACTTTGACTGCGTTGCCGCAGAAAAGGCAAATTTTGCCGACGGTACATTTGACGTAATCACGGCGTGCCAGTGTTTTACTTATTTCAATCACAAGGTTTTGGCAAAAATGCTTGCCGATATACTCAAAACTAACGGCAGGTTAGTAGTATTATATATGTCCTGGCTACCGTATGAAGACGCAATTGCATTAAAGAGTGAACAACTTATTTTGAAGTATAATCCAACGTGGTCGGGGTGCGGAGAAGTAAGACGCAATATTGAGATACCACCCGACTATCAAGAGTATTTCGATATCGAATATCGGGAAGTGTTTGATTTAGACGTGCCCTTTACTCGCGAGAGTTGGCACGGCAGAATGAAGGCGTGCAGAGGTGTGGGCGCAAGCCTTTCGCAAGAAGATATAGCAAAGTGGGAAGAAGAGCATATCGCATTGCTTCGCAACAACGCTCCTCAAGAATTTGTCATAAAGCATTACGGCGCAATTTGCGTACTTTGCAAAAAATGACTTATTATAAAAATTTTTGGTATTGACAAACGTATTTTGAAGTTTTATAATTCAATTAAAACAAACATCAACGGAGTTATATTATGTTTAACAAAAAGCAAATTGACGATGTGATCAAAAATGAGCGCAAAGACGTCGCAGCAGGTATTTTCGAACAGATGGAAAAACTTGCCGACGCGCAAGAGCGTCAAGAGGAGTTTTACGAGAGCGCGAGTATAGAAACGTTGCGTGATCTTGTTGAAAACGGAGATGACGAGGCTTGTTCATATTATATAAACAAGCGTATTCACGAGGACCAAACCCTTGATTGGAATGACATAGAGTATCTTGATTTGGCTATAAAAAATCTAAATTACTCGGCGTCTCTCATCGGTGCGTACATATACGGCTTAAAGGATTCCCGATTTAAAGACGTTGAAAAAGAATTTTTCAGTTATGCTGTCTGCGAGCAATATACTGATTCAGACGCGCATAAACAACTTGATAAGGCTTATAAAAAGAATTCTTCGCTGATAGAGGAAGTAGACAAAGCGATTTTGTCGGTATGTCTCGACAGATGGGCGGCGTCGACTCTTAAAGGCGAAAAATACTTTTCTTTCACGGCTCAACTAAACAGCGCAGACAAGAGTTCGGAATTGCCGGATTGGAAGTCGGCGTACGTGCTTGAAATTTATCTTACTCACGAAAACGGACGCGAATCAGATCCCGAAGAACTCTACATAGCGTATATTAGAGGCAAAGATAAAGACGGCTATATTGGCGCGCTGTGTAACAATTTGGCGGAAATACTATCTATTATCGCTCAAAAGACAGGCTTGTCTGCGGGAGATATATACGTTGACGGCAAAAAGTATTTTCACTACGGAGCAAGCGCGTCTGCAAAGAAGAGCGCAGTCGAAGACTCTGTTAAAATTGTGTCCGACGCAAATTTAAAAGTCAACGTCAGCGATGAAGGCAGACTTAAAAGCAATATATGCAGTTATTGCGGCGGCGCGACGGATTTTGGAGGGGTGTGTTCTGTTTGTGGTAAAAGACAGAAAGATCAAGACGATGGCAGTATTGTTATACGAAAAGGCAAGAATACCGAAGCGCTTAGATGCACTCAGTGCGGATCTCCCATCAAACTGGAGGATAATTGCAAGACGGCGTACTGTTCGGCGTGCGGTACTACTTTTGCCGTAAACGGTAGCGCCCTTACGGACGGCGTATTTGGTCTCAACTATGAGAATATTCGCGCAGATATGCCTGAAGGCGCTCAATTGCCGCCAGTCGAGTTTGTAAGAGCAAGCATTGTAGAAGGCGCAATAACGGCGATAATGCCTCGCAACTTTATTGTTATGTCAGACGAAATTCGCAAAATAAAATATCCTGTCAATGCGCCCAAATATATTTACACCACTCCCGATACGACAGTCAATCTTAATATCAACATCACCGGAGCGCTTCAAGAAAAAGACGTATTTGATTTCGGCAGATATATGTTGACTGCGCTTAAGAGCGCTTATTCCACGGCAAAGTTCGGGGAGGCAAAAATGATTGATAAGCCGAGAAAAGTTTTTTTCATTGACTTTATCACTGCGGGTATGGACCAAAGTATTTATAATGCTATGTTTTTCTTTTCTTACAACGGAAAACAAGGTATCGGATCTTGGAACTGTTTGGGGAAGGATCGCTGGTTTTGGGCGCCTATATTTGAACACGCAGTGAGAACTATGGAGTTTAAATAACCTATCATTCATAAAAATAATGATTGATTTTGTTGATTATCATATTGCTGATATGATAGAATAAAACAGTAAATATTTTTTTCAGGAGAAACTTATGATAGATTTTAAAGTTATCAGAGATACCGATCCCGAAGTTTGCGACGCTTTGGAATTGGAACTTACTCGTCAACAGGGTAATATTGAACTCATCGCCAGCGAGAATATCGTCACACCGGCGGTTATGGCTGCCGCAGGATCGCACTTGACCAACAAGTACGCAGAGGGATATCCAAGCAAGAGATATTACGGCGGTTGCGAATACGTAGATATTGTGGAGAAACTTGCCGTAGAGAGAGCGTGTGAACTTTTTGGCGCTAAGTACGCCAACGTGCAGGCTCACAGCGGCGCAAATGCAAATCTTGCTACATTCTTTGCTTTGTTGCAGACGGGAGACACGGTTTTGAGTATGAGTCTCGCTCACGGCGGACACTTATCTCACGGAAGCCCTGTCAATATCTCGGGCAAATACTTTAATATCGTTCCTTACGAAGTAGAGCAATCTACGAGTATGATAGATTATGACAAAGTTGCTCAACTTGCAAAAGAATGCAAGCCAAAACTCATTCTTGCAGGCGCAAGCGCATACCCAAGAGCGCTTGACTTCAAGAAGTTCAGAGAGATTGCAGACAGCGTAGGCGCATATCTTATGGTAGATATGGCTCACATCGCAGGACTTGTTGCCGCAGGCTGTCACGCAAGCCCCGTTCCTTACGCAGACGTAGTCACTACCACGACTCACAAGACTTTGAGAGGACCTAGAGGCGGACTTATTCTTACCAACAACGAAGAGATTGCCATCAAGATAAACAAGGCTATTTTCCCGGGTACGCAGGGCGGACCGCTTATGCATATCATTGCGGCAAAGGCCGTCGCTCTCAAAGAGGCTATGAGCGAAGAATTCAAGCAATATCAAAGACAGATTGTCAAGAATGCTCAAGTGCTTGCTAAGGCTTTGCTTGATAAGGGTATTAACCTCGTATCGGGCGGTACGGACAATCATTTGATGCTTATCGACCTCACTTCAAAGGGTATGACCGGCAAAGAACTTGAGGCGTTGCTAGACAAGGCGCATATCACCGCCAACAAGAACGCAATTCCGTTTGATACTCAAAAGCCTTTCGTCACTTCGGGCGTTCGTATAGGCACTCCTGCCGTTACGTCAAGAGGTATGAAAGAAGACGATATGCTCGTCATAGCAGATTGTATAGCAGATCTTGTTGACAACAAAGAAGAAGCGGTAGAGCGTTGCTCCAAGAAAGTCGCTGAACTTTGCAAGAAGTATCCTATCTACGCCAACGATATTATCAGATAAAGATGCCCTCATAAGCACTACGTCATTTCGACAGTAGCGAAGCGAAGTGGAGAAATCTATATCAATATTACTGTAATTTAATACGCCTAAAAGTTGTCACAACTGCTTAGGCGTATTTTTATTACACAAGGCGATACAAAATTATATTTTGCGGTGTAGTATAAGTAAATAAAGAATTGCATTTGAAGGAGTTACGGTAAATGAAGAAAAATTTAGGTTGGATAATGTTTTCTATTATGACGGTTGCAGTAATAGTGTTGGCTTCGGTACTTATTTCTTATAATGTTAGATGGAAATCGGGCAATGAACTTTTGGATATTGATATACAAGACGTTGAATCTGCGTATTTATATCAAAATATTACGTCTTCGGCAGAACCGCAAAGGAAAGAATATTATTTGAAGGAAAAGCAAATAGAGTATATTGTTACGGAATTTCATAGTTCAAGATTTGAAAGAAGTAATTCGCAGTATGACGGAGGTTCAAGCAGTATAGTATTCAAATTAAAAGACGGAAGTGAAATATCGTTTAGTGTCGTCGGAAGCAACGTAACTATAAACGGAAAACAATACAAATGTCATTCTTATTTGACAAATTATATTACGCACTACGGCTTTGACGAAGAATAATATTCTTGAAAAAGTTTAAGTATAGCATTAAAATTAAAATACGCTTGATTTTTGTAATCGGCGTATTTTTATTTTATATGTATAAAAATTGTTGACAAGCAAATAACATTAGAGTAAAATAAACCTAGTAAATTACTAGGGAATGAGGTTGCAATGAAATTATCTTCCAAGGCAAGATACGGACTTAAAGCAATGTGCTATATGGCAGACCGTCACGGAGAGGGCGTAATTAGTCTGTCCACTATGTCTTCAAGCATAGGCGTGAGCGAGAAGTATCTTGAACAACTCATATCCACGCTTCGCAAAGCGGGACTTATTTCCGCCAACCGCGGAGCCAACGGCGGCTACTTTTTGTCAAAGTCTCCAGAAGAAATATCTGTGGGAGAAATCATAAGGGCGCTTGAAGACGGACTTGTGATAATCGACTGTCTGTCGGGTGAGTGCGACAGCAAATGCGGTTGCTCGACCAATCCTTGCGACGGCGACGGCAAATGCAACTGCAAGACCTACAACGTATGGAATAAGTTATATGAAGCAATCAACGACTGTTTGGACTCAATGTCCCTGTCGAGTCTTATAAAAAAAGGGGTATAATATGTCACAAGATAGGTGTATTTATTTAGACAATTCGGCTACGACCTATACTGATCCGAGAGTAATCGAAGAGATGTTGCCATACTTGAGCGAAATATACGGCAACGCTTCTTCGCAGCATTTTATGGGTAGGCAAGCGCTCAAAGCGGTAGACGAGGCGAGAGCGAAGATTGCAAAGGCGATAGGTGCAAAGCCTAGCGAGATATATTTCACGTCGGGCGGTACGGAGAGTGACAACTGGGCAATCAAGGGCATTGCTCAATCCAAAGTCGAAAAAGGCAAGCACATAATCACGTCTTGCATAGAGCATCCCGCGGTAATGAAGACCTGTGAGAGCCTTCAAAAGCAGGGATATGAAATCACGTATTTGCCAGTAGATAATGAGGGCATTATATCTCTTGACGACTTACAAAAAGCCATCAGAGAGGATACTATTCTCATATCCATAATGACCGCCAACAACGAGATGGGCGCAATACAGCCGTTTAAAGAGATAGGCGCAATAGCCAAGAGCAACGGTATAGTATTCCATACCGACGCGGTACAAGCGGTAGGCAACGTACCTATTGACGTTGTCAAAGACAATATTGATCTTTTGTCAATGAGCGGACATAAGTTTTACGGTCCCAAGGGCGTAGGCGTGCTTTATAAGCGCAACGGTCTTAAGATTGGCAGGTTTATGGACGGCGGAGAGCAAGAGCGTAATCTTCGCGCGTCGACCATCAACACCCCCGCAATCGTGGGTATGGGTAAGGCAATAGAGATTGCCGTCGAGGATATGGCAAAAAACAACGCGCATATCAGCGAGATAAGAGATTATTTTGTCAAAGAAGTTATCGCAAATATAGACGAGATATATTACAACGGACCAAAGGATAATTCCAAGAGATTGCCGTCCAACGCTAATTTTTCTTTTAAGTATATCGAGGGAGAGTCGATACTTATGCACTTGGATATGGCAGGTATTGCGGTGTCCAGCGGCTCGGCTTGTTCGTCGGGGTCGCTTGAGCCGTCATACGTACTCTTGTCGATAGGCGTGCCTATAGAAGTTGCGCACGGCTCGATAAGATTTTCTTTTGGAAAAAACAATACGATCGAAGAAGCAAAATATACTGTAGAGAAATTAGTTCAGACGGTGGAGACGTTGAGAAAGATGTCGCCGCTATACAACAAATAAAGGAGCAAGTATTATGTATAATGACAAGGTAAAAGAAGCGTTTGCCAATCCCAAGAACGTGGGATTTATCGAAGACGCAGACGGAGTAGGCAAAGTAGGTAATGCCGCTTGCGGAGATATAATGGAGATCAGTCTTAAGATTAAGGACGATAGAATCGTCGACGCAAAGTTCAGGACTTTTGGCTGTGCCGCTGCGATAGCGACGAGTTCGACTGCCACGGAGATGGTCAAGGGTATGACTATTGACGAGGCTTTGCAACTCACTAATGCAAAGGTCGTGGAAGAACTCGAAGGGCTTCCGCCTCAAAAGATACACTGCAGCGTACTTGCAGAAGAGGCTATCAAAGAAGCAATTGAAGATTATAAGAAGAAAAAGAACAACTAATAGCAATAGCAATTGACCATTATTTGCCACCTTTACTTTGTAATATAATTTGTATATGCGTACACACTATGCAAGAGAAATATTGCAAGGAGGTGAGTATATGTTGAAAGCCGGATTGATGCTTGGCTTCGGAGCAGGCGTTTTGACAGCCGTAGTTGCTACTTCAAAAATGAAGAACACTATAATGGATCAAGGCAAGAAAATGCTCAAGGACAAGATTATCAAGGTTCTTGATTAACAATGAGTTGGCTTAGGTTATACGGCAGTTTGACCGCATTTCTTAATATTAGACTCTTAGACAAACAAAAAAGCGACTGTCACGTTTAATTTTGTGATAGTCACTTTTTATTATTTAATATTGTCTTTTACAAAAGTCGTTTTTATTGTTTGGCGGCGCGATATATTCGCTGTTTTTGTCATTTGTTTCAAATATTATATTATCCACGTTTTTGACAGCCAAGTCAAAGTTGGCTTGCGTACGCACCGTCCAGCCTATCATAATCATATCGAGATTTTTCTTGCATATTCTTTGATAGAATTTGCTAGGCAGATTTTTTAGCGAAGTTGCCAAAAAGTCGACGTAGCGGTATTGTCTCATACTCCTTACCATAATTTTGTGGAAGGTATACCAATCGCAAAGTTGTCCAAGAATGACATCGGGGTGGTTGTTAGCCCACCAGCGTACGACGTAAGGATCAAAGGATTCTATACAATAATTGCCCTTATAGTTTTTGAGAGTTTCCCAAATTTGCGAGCAGGTAATGTCGACCGCTTTAGTAGGCTTGATTTCAATGACGAGCCCGACTTGACTGTTGACAAGCGCAAGCGTTTGCTCAAAAGTTGGGATAGAGTAGTCCGTGTTCATCAATTTATACTCTTCAAGTCTTGAAGAATTGACTTGAGTTGTTTTGCCGTTTATTCCGCAAGTACGGTTGAGTTTTGGGTCGTGATGTACGATAAGTTGTCCGTCGTCCGTGCGCCATACGTCAAATTCTATGCCGTATCCGTGTCGGACAGCGTTTTCAAATGCGCCCAAAGAATTTTCGGGCAAAGTCTTGTTGTTGTGAAGTCCTCTGTGCGCCACTGGTACGGCAGTAAGCCATTGAGTATCTTTTTTCATATATTCTCCTAATACCCCAATGATTCGCCTATTATGACGATATATACGTTTTCTTGATATCTCGTGGGGTGGTGGGATATCAAAGTTGCGTTGCAGATACAATCTTCGCTGTCGCATAGACAGCATTGTCCGCTCGTGGCGCAAGGCGTATTCTTATTGAGCCTTTTTGCGTTGGGAGGAGCGGCAATATTGCGCGCTCTGTCTATGGCGCTTGCAAGGTCGGGTGATATTTTGTTGCTTCCCAAGACGTAAAGTATATTTTTTACGCCAAAAGCCAGTGCGGAAATTCTGTTTGCCGAGCCGTCTATATTGACGACGTCTCCTTCTTCGCTCAAAGCATTGGCAGACGAGATATACCAGTCAGCCGAGCCGGCCAGTTGATAGACTTTGTCTCTGAGTTCTGGAGATACCAGACTGTGCGAATAGACGGAATTACCTCTTTTAGCGAGCATATTATCCAAGCCGAGTTCTTTGACTGTCATACTTCCGCCGATACCCACGCTTGCGCCTTGCGGAATGAGGTTTAGCACAAAGTCAAGAGCGTCTTTGCGAGCGTCAAAATAATGAGGTTTGAAGCCTCTTTTTGTAAGATTGTTGAGTAGGTTTTGTATTTGCATTTTTTCTCCCAAATATATTTGCTAAAATCTGTATTTTTCTATATAATATAATAAATTGAACTTGCTGTCAACCCCAAATTTTCGGGAATGATACAGGTATTTGCTTAAAAAATAAATCGGGTAGAGGAAGTTATGCCTAAAGATCAATCCAACATCAGAAATTTTTGTATAGTAGCCCACATAGACCACGGTAAGAGTACGCTTGCGGACTGTATTATGGACGTCACGCAGACCGTAGCAAAGCGAGACGCAAAAGAACAACTTCTAGACAGTATGGATATTGAGAGGGAGAGAGGCATTACAATCAAACTTACGCCTGTGACTATGAAGTACAACTATGACGGCAAGGAGTATACTTTCAATCTCATAGATACGCCGGGACACGTCGACTTTACCTACGAGGTATCGCGTTCGCTCAAGGCGTGCGAAGGCGCAATCTTGATTGTCGACGCATCGCAGGGCATAGAGGCTCAGACATTGACCAACGTATATCTTGCGCTTGACAATGACCTTGAGATAATACCTGTAATAAACAAGATAGACCTGCCTTCTGCAAGACCCGACGAAGTCAAGGCGGAGATAGAAGACGTAATTGGACTTGACGCGCAGAATGCGCCTCTTATATCGGCAAAAGAGTGCATAGGCATAGAAGAAGTGCTCAAGCAGGTAATAGAACTTTTGCCGCCCCCGAGCGGAAGTTACGACGCTCCGTTCAAGGCGTTGATATTCGATTCTTATTACGACTCTTACAAGGGCGCAATATCTTTTATCAGAGTCTTTGACGGCGAGGTCAAGGCGGGAGACAGAATAAGAATGTGCGTCACCGGTAAGGAATTTGAAGTCACCGAAGTGGGAGTATTCGTGCCAAAAATGCAGGCAAGAGATACGCTGTCGGCGGGTGACGTAGGTTATCTTTGCGCCAGTATCAAGAACGTCAGCGATACAAAAGTTGGAGACACTATACTTATGGCAAGCGACAAGACTTCAAAGCCGCTCGACGGATACAAAGAGGCTTCGCCAATGGTATTTTCAGGAGTATATCCTGCTGATGGCTCTAAGTACAATGATCTCAAAGACGCATTGGAAAAACTCAAACTCAACGATGCTTCGCTTATGTACGAGCCGGAAGTGTCCACGGCGCTTGGCTTTGGATTTAGATGCGGATTTTTGGGACTTTTGCATATGGAAATCATACAGGAGAGGTTGGAGCGAGAATTTGATCTCGACTTAGTGACGACGGCGCCAA
This sequence comes from Clostridia bacterium, assembly GCA_029060025.1. Lineage (GTDB taxonomy): Bacteria > Bacillota > Clostridia > Christensenellales > UBA3700 > RACS-045. The sequence continues at coordinate 23,955 of JAIDUV010000020.1, forward strand.
GCGTATCTTACAAGGTCATCAAGACCAACGGCGAGGAGTTGATTGTCTCCAATCCTTCCAACTTGCCGCCGGCAGGTGACATTGACCGTATGGAAGAGCCTGTCGTCAACGCATTTATTTACACTCCGCCCGAGTACGTCGGATCTATTATGGAACTTTGCCAGGACAAGCGAGGAGAGTTTATCAACCTCACTTATCTTGATACGACGAGAGTACGCATAGACTACGTTATGCCGCTCAACGAAATAATATACGATTTCTTTGATACGCTCAAGTCGCGTACGCGAGGCTATGCAAGTCTAGATTACGAGATTGCAGATTACAAAAAAAGTGACCTTGTCAAATTGGATATGTTGCTCAACGGCGAAATATGCGACGCATTGAGCCTTATCGTACACAAAGACAAAGCGTATGCTAGGGGCAGAGGTATTGCAGAAAAGTTAAAAGATGTAATACCCAGACAGTTGTTTGAGATACCTATTCAAGCGGCAATTGGCGGCAAGGTAATTGCGAGAGAGACCGTCAAAGCAATGCGCAAAGACGTACTTGCAAAATGTTACGGCGGTGATATTACGCGTAAGAAAAAACTTCTTGAAAAACAAAAAGAAGGCAAGAAGCGTATGCGTCAAGTAGGTTCCGTTGAAGTGCCGAGTGAAGCCTTTATGTCGATCCTTAAGATATGAGTTTGGCAAAAAGGAAGGTGTCGTAATTTTGCACGGCAATAATGCTTCCTCTACATCTTCAAACTCACTTGACGTACAGCAAGTACGCCTGCATTCGTTTTCATCGTATAGAAAACATTCTTACGCGTGAAAATCTTACGCCGCTCCCTTCTCGCCAAACTTGACGAGTGAGTATATAACTAATTCAAATTAATATGTCATCTCGACCGAAGCGGAGAGATCTCAATCAGTATAAATCTCAACATTATGACACAAATCAAGCCGAGTTTAGGAATTTATATCCATATACCTTTTTGCAAGTCGCGTTGCATATATTGCGACTTTGTATCGTCTGTCGACGATTGCGCTCAAAGAGAGAAGTATACTGAATATCTTTGCCGACAGATAAAGTTGGCGGCTGACGACTATTGCGATAAGTATACCGTCGACACTATTTATTTTGGAGGGGGTACGCCCACTTTGCTTGATTGCGAGCAGTTGAGGCGAATAGGCAAAGAGGTTTATAAGCATTTTGATTGCGATATCAAAGAATTTTCCGTCGAGGCAAATCCCTGCACGGTCGATAGAGAAAAATTGATTGCGCTCAAGGATATTGGCGTCACAAGATTGAGCATAGGTGTGCAGAGTTTTAATGATTCATTGCTCAAAATGCTTGGAAGGCGGCACGACGCAAAGCGCGCGGAAGAGGCTATAAGACTAGCCGTGGAGTTTGGCTTTGACGTCAGTGTAGATGCAATGATAGGGCTTCCCGGGCAGAGGAAAGAGGATATAAAGCGCTTTGTTGACAGTGCGGACGCGTTGGGAGTAGAGCATATTTCGGTGTATATGCTTTCTATAGAAGAGGGAACTCAACTTAAAAATTTAATCGAACAAGGCAGACTTATCGCAAAGACCGACGACGAAATTGCCGATTTATATGACTTTGCCTGTCAATGTCTTGAAGAGCGTAATTTTAAGCGCTACGAAATTTCAAATTATTGTAAAAATCAAAAGGTATCTCACCATAATTTGCGTTATTGGCAGCATCTTGATTATCTTGGACTTGGTATGGGCGCGTACTCTTTGACGAATGGTAAGAGGTGGAACAATGCGGATAACTTTAAAGAATATTTTACAGGCGTAGACAATGGCAATTACCGTCGAGATATAAAAGTTTTGAGCAATGAGGAGATGGAAATCGAATACGTTATGCTTGCGTTAAGATTACAAAAGGGGATAAATTTAGAGGATTATTCTAAAAAGTTTGGCTGCAACTTTTTGCAAAAGTATTCTAGAGCAATAGAAAAGAATAAATATTATCTTGAAGTCACAAAATCTCACGTTGCGATAAAATATCCATACCTTCAACTTATGAACACTATAATCGTTGATTTTATCTAATTGATATGTATAAGTCTGCCCGAAGGCAAACTTATCCCAATTTACTTACACTTTGTAAAAGAAGTGTTGTTGCAGTTTGGGCAGGGCGGCATCTTATCGCCGGCATCAAGTCTGAGGTCAAAGCCACAGTTTGTACAACTGTAACAACCCTTGCCCGGCTTTTCGCCAGTGCTTACCTTTGCTACTCTTGCCATATTGCACCTCCAAGTTTATTATTGTTAATTTGAGTATTCACATTTCGCGCGAAGTTATTCACTTGCGCAGCGTAAACTCAAAAAATTTCTTAAATTTTTCTATAATGGGCGTACATTGTAAAAAATTTGGCAAAGGTATGGACAAACTTTATTTTTATGCTATAATAAAATCATGGAATTGCAAGCAAACGACAACGTATGCGAAGAAGTTGGCAATAGCGTAGATATATTGGAAGAAGGTCAGGACGTAACGCCTTCTCCGATACAAGAAACAGCGCAGACCGATTCAACTAGTGAAAAAATTCGTGCAGAAAGTAAGAAATACGGAAAAAAGTTTTCGGCGAGAATTTATAAGTATTTTTCACTTTTGACCTTTTTTATCTATTATCTCAACTTTATGTTGAGAATAGGTATGCGTTGTTCGAGTTATTTCAAAGACCAAGGAATCACAACTTTTTCCGCTTGGTGGTCTGTTATGACGGATAGATCAAAGTGGGGAGAGATAGGCAACGCTATATTTGATTGGTATACTATCACGCTGTTGGTATTCTTGTTTTTGTATTCTGTAGTATTTATAATTACATTTATAAGATTTTCGCCAAAACATAAAAAGACTTTCAAGTATTTCAAAAAAGGTTTTGTTATGGCTAGACGAGTCATCAAACTCATAAGCGTGGGCTTGACGTTGACGGTCTTGGTCAACTCCGCTCAACTTGCCACTTTCAGTGATAAGTTTATGTTTGTCATCTCCTTGCTGTCTATAATTTTTACGGTTATGCAAATATGTGTGTCCGTGATGACTTGGATAATTGGTAAAAAACTTAACAGAAGTGTCAAGCAGTACGTTGGCAACGTAATGAGCAACTACCTTGCTACAGCGCGCGTTAGGCCGCAAAATATCGGAACAAGCAAGGGAAAAGCCACAGTAGGCGATAGAATAGGTAATGCAAAGGACAGATTTTTGCGTACGATAGAGACTTTGACATTGACTAACGACGAGGCAATTCAGAGAGCGGCAGAGATGGACGGATATATAGTTGACACCAGCGATATGACGGATAGGTTTGAAAATGACTATCAACCCAATGTCAACGAAGAAATTGTAGTCGAAGATCAAAAGAAGAAGCCTAAGAAGTCAAAGCACAACGTCAAGAAGGACAAGAGGATATTGATGAAGAAAGAAAGATCGAGTCTCATTCAAAAGAAGGTCAAGACAGTCAAGCCTAGTAATGTTCAAGATCAATCGGCGAAAGTGGAAGATTCCGAGCAAGCGGCAAGCGACGTATTGCAAGATAGCGAAAAAGACAAGGAGAATTATGAGTCAGTTACATAAGAGCGGAGAAGATTATTTAGAAGCAATATTATTTATCGAAGAACAAAAAGGCAGAGTTAAGTCTGTTGATATTGCTAATTTTTTAGGGGTATCAAAGCCCAGCGTAAATAAGGCTTTGACTATTCTTCAAGAGATGGGGTACGTGAGCAAACCCAGTTACGGCGAAGTCACTATCACTCAAGAGGGTAAAAAAAGAGCAATGTCTGTCGCAGTTAAGCATAAAGCGCTTACAAGACTACTCACCGAGGTGTTGGGCGTATGCTCTGATACGGCAGAAAAAGACGCCTGCAAGATAGAACACGATATAAGTGACGAGACAACGCAAAAACTAATCGAGTTTTTAAGTAAGTTTGGCGAGGAGTGAGGCGTCGCAAGTTTTATAAGTTTGGCTCAAATGTAGGCTAGGCAAATCTAAAATGCGTCTTTTTCGCCAATACCGCATTTAACTCAAATCGTCGTACAGCAAGTACGACGATTCTCGTCAATTACAGTCTTGACAAAAAATCCGCTATTTTATTCTTTGCCTATCTCCCTTCTCGCCAAACTAGCGGGTGACTTATTCTTTCGTGACTGCCACTAAACAATATTTTAATATATAATAAGAAAATAAGAAATCAATATTTTTTACATTTTGTCATTTCGAGCGTAGTCGAGAAATTTAATCTGTTTTTAATATTTATTCAAATCTATTTGACAATACTTTATTTAATCAATATAATATTACCAACACACATTTTGGGAGGTTTGGTATGGACGAGAAGCCTATCACCACTGCCGAAGAAGAGCAGAAAACAGCCCAAGTGGAAGAAGTAGTTTCAACACCCCCACAAATCCAAAGCGAAAAAAAACAAAACAAGTTTTGGACAATTACCAAAAAACTTTCAAAGAGATGGTTTATTGATGCCTTTACAGGTATGGCTCAGGGACTTTTTGTCACGTTGATAGCCGGTACGATTTTCACCACACTCGGTCAGTACGTCTTCACAGAAAACAATGCGGTAGGCCGCTTGCTTGTCATAGCAGGCAAAATTGCTTCGCTTCTTATGGGCGCAGGCATAGGCGCTGGTATTGCTCACAGACTTAAGATGCCGCCGCTCGTGATTTTCAGCGCGATAGTCGCAGGTTTTATCGGCGCTTGGGCTGATACCTTTATCACCGCTGGTTGGGATGCAAACGCGGTAGAGTCACTGTCAAAAGTGTTGTTCTATAAAGGTGCTGGCAGTTTAACATATTCCGTTAGACCCGGTAATCCCATAGGCGCGTACGTCACTGCGTTGATGGCGTGCGAGATAAGCGGACTTGTCGCAGGCAAGACAAAACTTGACATCATAATCGTGCCAATTGTATCAATTTTGTTATCTGTAATTGGCGCTTTCGTATCGTGGCCGTTTATATGGCTTGTCAATATGCTTGGCAAGGGCATTGCAGTCGCTACGAGCATTACACCTTTCTTTATGGGAATTATCGTAGCAGTAATAATGGGTATACTCTTGACTTTACCTACGTCAAGCGCAGCGATTTGGGTAGCCATAGCGGCGCCGATAATTGCGTCGGGTACGCCTGAAGAAGTAAGCGCGATTTATATCGCAGGCGGAGCGGCTACGGTAGGCTGCGCCTGTCAGATGGTAGGTTTTGCCGTAATGAGTTTCAAGGAAAACGGTTGGGGAGGACTTATATCTCAAGGCATAGGCACCTCAATGTTGCAAATTCCAAACGTAATGAAAAATCCGCGAATAATGTTGCCGCCTATTATTGCCAGCGCAATATGCGGACCGCTTTCTACTTGCGCTTTCAAACTTATGTGCGGAGCGTCAGGCGGCGGAATGGGTACTTGCGGATTTGTAGGTATTATAGAGATAATCTCTGCTTACAAGACGCAGGGCGGTAATCTCGGACTTATAATTACCGGTATAATCTTGCTTATGGTAGTATTGCCAGCGGTATTGAGTTGGGCATTTGCGCTGTTGTTTAGAAAACTTAAGTGGATTAAAGCCGGGGATATGAAACTCCCAGAGTAAGATTTGTTCGGTTCAAAGCGAGGCTAGGCAAATCTAAAATGCGTCTTTTCCGCCAATATAGCGTTTAATTCAAGTCGTCGTACGGCAAGTACGACGGCTTTCTTTAAATACTATCTTGACATAAAATTTGCTATTTTATTTTTTGCCTAGATCTCTTCTCTCCGAACGAGAGCGGCGTATATTTTTTATTTTTAATAACTCCGTTAATGATAGATTTTACTCAAAAAAGTTTTGCAAAGTATTTTGAGTTTGCGTCTATTTGGTATATAATTAAATACGTAAAATACCATACGGAGGCAATTATGCAAGTTTTATCGAGAGGCGAAATTGATAAAAAATATAAGTGGAGATTAGAAGATATCATACCTTCTGACGCAGAATGGGAGAGAATTTGTCATTTGACTTCAAAGCGAGGAAAGCAAATAGGCAAGTTCCAAGGCAAACTTGGCGAAAGAGACAGTATATTGCAGTGCTTGCGCTTTGACGACGAATTGAGTATAGATTTAGAAAAGTTATACGTCTACGCCAAGATGCGCAAAGACGAGGACTGCTCGGTTGATAAATATGTCGGTATGGTCGATAGAATCAAGAATTTGCTTGTCGATATATCCGAAAGGTCTGCTTATATTATGCCGGAGTTGTCTGCTAACAGCGAAGAGTTTTTGCAAGAACTTGCCAAAGACAGCGACTTTGCAGATTATTCTTATACGTTAGAACTTATTGTCAAAAACAAACAGCATACTTTGTCTACGCCCGAGGAAATTTTGCTTGCAAAGGCAGGTTTATTCAGCGGATTGTTCCAAGAGGCTTTTGGAATGTTTGACAATCTCGATATCAAATTCAACAAATTTACCACATCAAACGGCGAAAAAGTTCAACTTTCTCACGGAATTTACGGCGCGCTTATGCAATCGCAGATACGCAGTGACAGGAAGAAAGCCTTCGACACTATGTTTTCTGCATACAAGAGTATGATAAATACTATCGCAACTTTGTATATAGGCAACGTAAAAAAGAACGTATTTTACGCGCAAGCGCGCAAGTTTGAGAATTGCCTAGATAGGGCTACGAGCGGAGAAGACGTGTCTATTGACGTGTATTACAGACTTTTGGATTGTGTCAATGAGAATATTCCGCTTTTGCACAGATACTTGCGTTATCGTAGACACGCACTTGGATATACTATGTTGCATATGTACGATTTGCACGTGCCAATCACTGGCGGGGACAGTCTTGGAGTGGAGTACGATGAGGCTTGCAAGATAGTCAAAGAGGCGCTTTTGCCTTTAGGTGAAGAATACGCACAATTGCTTGACAAAGCATTTAGCGAAGGCTGGATAGACGTGTACGAGAATAAGGGTAAGAGAAGCGGCGCATACAGTTGGGGCTGTTACGGCTCTCATCCTTACGTACTTCTAAATTATCAAAAGACCACTCACGATATTTTCACTATCGCGCACGAACTCGGTCACGCAATGCATACCTATTATTCCAATGCAAATCAACCTTATCCAAAGGCGGAATACAAGATTTTCGTAGCCGAAGTGGCGTCTACCATCAATGAAGCGTTGCTTGTACGTCATTTGCTTTCCAAAGCGCAGGGCGAGCAAAAGAAATATCTTTTGTCCTATCTTTTGGATATGTTCCGCACGACGGTATTCCGTCAGACGCAGTTTGCCGAGTTTGAATACCAGGCGCACAAGATGGCAGAAGAGGGCAAGCCTATGAGCGCCGAAGCGCTTTGCGAAGTATATCGCAAACTCAACAGAAAGTATTACGTCACCACAGGCGTGCAAAACGATGATTTTATCAAATACGAATGGGCAAGAATACCTCACTTCTACAATGCTTTTTACGTGTATAAGTATTCTACAGGACTTATCAGTGCACTGTGTATTGCCGACAATATTCTCAAGAATGGCGAAGTCGCAGTCAACGACTATAAGAAATTCCTCAAAGCCGGCGGAAGTATGTCTCCAGTGGAGATACTCAAATTGGCTGGCGTCGATTTGACGACCGATAAGCCTTATGAGCAGGCTATGGCTATATTTAGGGAGACCTTGGAAGAGTTAGAAAGAATGTAAATAGGCAAGTGCGTATAGCGCTGCTCTTTTTGCCCTGACGTCGGGACTCGAGAAGTCGACGTGTACGGCAAGTACACTTGACGACTTCATCTCGCCCTAGCACGGACAAAAATAACAGCACTCTCCGCACTCGCATCAAGTTTAATTTTAAGTCATTTCGACCGAAACGCAGTGAAGTGGAGAAATCTCAATCCTTTTGATGTCATATTGAGCGAAACGAAGTGAAGTCGAAATATCTTATCTAATATAAATCTTAATTTTTGCTAATGCGTATCTCTTGATACGCATATTTAATATACTTGACTAATTTAGGTATTTTATATTATTATAGAAATCGGAGATAAATATGGCAGAAGAAAAGAGACAGAACAATATTGTAAGAAGTATGCCTTGCTCTATGGAAGCGGAGCAAGCGGTACTTGGCGCAATTATTAGTGACAACGACGTTGCGATACGCATAGTCAGTGATTTAGTTGTCGACGATTTTTACGCAAAAAATCACAAGATAATTTTTGGACAGATACAGAAGTTGAGCAAGGACAACAAGCCTATTGATATAGTTATGCTTGCAAGTTCGCTCGATAGAGAAGGACTGCTTGTCGAGGTGGGCGGAGTAACTACGCTCGACGAATTGGTAGACAGCATACCTTCGACCGCCAACGTAGATTATTACGTCAATATACTCAATATGAACTCATTGCGCAGACGCCTTATCAGAGAGTGTCGCGGAGTTATTGACAAGTGTTACGAAGAGGAAGACGCTGAGAAAGTCGTGGCGTACGCCGAGTCGCAGATTTACAACGTCGCGGAGAAAAAGGACTCTTCTTCGCTTCTGCACGTATCCAATACCACCGTCGAAGTAATGGAGAGGATCGAAAAGGCTTACAGTGACAATGGCAGTCAGGGCGGACTGAAAGTTGGCTTCAAAAATCTTGACGAAGCCACAAATGGATTTATGCCGGGACAAATGATAGTCCTAGCCGCTCGTCCAGGTTGCGGTAAGACTTCATTCGTTATGAATATGGTAGCCAATCTTGCGAGCAAAGAAAGCAGCGAAGAAGTCGTTGCCGTATTCAACTTGGAAATGTCTGCAGGCGAACTTGTAATGAGACTTATCTCCAACATTGCTGGACTTGATTCGAGAGACCTCCTTGGCGGTCTTGAAAACAAAGACAATCTCGACAAAGTTTGGGGTGCGCAAGACATATTGCAAAAGAGTAATATCTATATTGACGATACGGCGGGTATCACTACCGAGCAGATTATGTCCAAGTGCAGAAGACTCAAGATGCAAAAGGGCAGACTTGACCTTGTCGTAATCGACTATCTCCAACTTATCACGCCAAGTGATTCTAATAGAAGCACTTTGGAAAGCGTAAGTAAAATTTCGCGTTTTATCAAGATACTTGCCAAAGAACTCAAAGTTCCCGTCATTATTCTTTCGCAGATGTCGAGAGATATTGAGAAGAGAGACGACAAAGAGCCAAAACTCTCTGACCTTAGAGATTCCGGCGCAATCGAGCAGGACGCAGATATCGTAGCATTCCTTACTGACGGAGATTTCAATGTGGACGCCGGCAATGCTGCTATCAAACTTATGATAGCCAAGCACCGTAACGGCTCGATATGCGATTTGTATTTTGAATGGGACAAGAGCAAAATGCGCTTCAGACCCACCATTGCTACAAGAATTGCTCCCACTGTCAAAAACAACAACGCGGATATGCAGTCTGCAGGCGGCATAGACGTGCCTCTTCCCGACGCTCCCGACGAAGGAGACTTCAGTGTCGGCGGAGTAGATATATCCGATTTATACTAATTTTGTGTGTAGCACAAAATTAGTATAAGGTTATTTTGTTGCATTTCAATATTTATAATAGTCAACTACAAATATGTTAAAAATGCGTGTGCGAATTTGTACACGCATTTTTTGTCAAGGATTAAGATTTCTCGACTGCGCTCGAAATGACAGAACTATAAATGAATGAAAAACTCTGATAGAATAAATCTATAATATCTTGAATATAAATAGACTATGAGTTACAGGAAAGAAATTCAAAGCAAATTAAAGAACAATTTAGACGGTATAGGCAATTCATTTACCGTTACGCTTGAAAAGGGTTACGCTGTGATAGAAGGTCACAAGGGTATCGTGCAGTTTGACAAAGAGCAAATAATCGTCAAACTAAAGAAAGGCAGCGTTATTTTTAAGGGCAACGAATTGTCAATTGCAAGTTCGCAAAGCAAAGAACTTGTCATAAAAGGCGTCGTCACTGACGTTGCGTTAGAGGGGGTATACAGACAATGAAAGTATACACTCATATCGTATGCGATTCAAGAAATTCTCAAAGGCTTCTCAATAAGTTTTCGGAGAAAAATATCAGTGTTTTCAAGATAAAGATTTATGGGGATAAGATACGCTTTTGTATTGAGGACAAGTCACTAAAACAAGTAAAAGAAATTATGGACAAAATGGCTCTTGAATATGCGGTCGAGAGCAGAGGCGGAAAGTATCTTTTGGGCAAACTGTCATTGAGATATTTATCGTTGATAATACCTGCGATAATAGTAATTGCTTTGCTTGTTACTTTTACTAGAATGTGTTTTACAGTTGATATAGTGGCAGATAGCGGACAGTTGAAAGAACAAATTTCTTATATCTTGGCGGAAAATTCTATCAAGCCGTTTATGCTAAAAGACAAAATAGACACTTCAAAATTATCTTATGAGATAAGCAAAAATATAGACGAAATAGGATTTGCCAACTGCTATTTTGACGGAGCGGTACTCAAGATCGAAGTAAAGAAAGTGCACGTTAAAGAAGAACTTCCGGTATACGACGAGATAGTCGCAGACAGAGATTGCATCATTACCAAAGTGTTGGTATTTTCGGGTACGGCGCTTGTCAAAGAAGGAGATGTCGTAAAGAAAGGTGATACTCTTATTGCAGGGTATGTCGACTCTATGCCCGACGATCCCGAAAACGAAGAAAACGAGAGATTTACAGTCAAAGCCGACGGCTTGGTTTACGGCGAAACTTCGTATACCAAACAACTTATTCTCACCGATGAGGTTATAGACGGCGTACGCACCGGCAATAGTTATTCTACTACGCAAATTTATTTATTCGGTAAGCCTATAGGCAAGGCGCCGGCGGTCAAGTACGAGCAATATGAGTATACGCAAGAAACAAAGGTTTTCGGAAGCGTAATTCCTATAAAAGCCGTCACGACGACTTATTACGAGACGGTTGCTGAGTCAGTAAAACTTGACGATATGGCAATAGACGAACAAATATCTCTAGCATATGTGGAGTTGTGGCAAAGCCTTCCGCAAGACGGAAAACTTTTAAATCATTATATATATAAAAAAAAGGTAGACAATTTGCACATAATAGATATATACTTAATTACAGAGGAAAATATAGGTGAAGGAAAATAATATCAAAAAGATAAAAATCAACGTGGACAATATGCAAGACGCCATAGCGCTTTTTGGCAACCACGACGAAAACGTCAATTACTTGAGAAAAAAACTTGGAGTCAACATCAATATGTTTGACAATGCCGTAAACGTCGAAGGAGAAGAATCTCTTGTCAATAGGGCGGAAAAGTTGATTTCGCTTTTATTGGATAAGGCAAGTGTCAACGTGATAAACAAGTCCTTTATTAGATTTTGCTCGGAGATAGTAGACAACGACGACACTGACAAGTTTGACGAACTTGCCAAAATAGTTGCAATCACGGCGAGAGGTAAGCAAATAAAATGCAAGACTTACGGACAAGCCAAGTATGTCGACGCTATCAAAAACAACAGCGTCGTATTCGGTATAGGACCTGCGGGCACTGGTAAGACTTATCTTGCGGTTGCGCTTGCCGTGCAAATGTACAAGAATAAATTGATAGAAAAGATAATTCTCACTCGTCCTGCTGTAGAAGCGGGCGAAAAGTTGGGCTTTTTGCCGGGAGACTTGGGAGCAAAAGTCGATCCGTATTTGCGACCGCTTTACGACGCATTGCAGGAGATGTTTGGACTTGAAGTATATTCCCGCTTGATAGAAAAGGGAGTGATAGAGATTGCGCCGCTTGCGTATATGCGAGGCAGGACGCTTTCCAACGCGTTTATCATACTTGACGAAGCGCAAAATACGACGCGCGAGCAAATGAAGATGTTTTTGACGAGAATGGGCGAGGGAAGCCGCGTTGTAGTCACTGGCGACGCAACTCAAATAGACTTGCCTTCGGACAAGTCGTCGGGACTGTTGCACGCGTCGGGTATACTTCAAGGCATTGACGGCATAGCCATAGTGCATCTCAAGAATAAAGATATTGTCCGCAACGACCTCGTGCAAGCAATAGTTAAGGCTTATGAGGAGCGCGGAACAAAGCAAGTCAACACTGCGTCGTCTGCTACTAAAGACGGCGAAGATAAATAAATCATCAATACAGCAAATAGGAAAAAGGTAGTAAGATGAAGACTCAAAAGCAAAACAAATGGATGACCGTAGCGTATTTGGCAGTAATATTCGTCGTATCGTTTTTTATGACGGTGCTTGCCGTAGCGTGCATTGCAAAAGACTTTACGGTATTTTCCAACTACAAGGTTTATATGCCTCTTTCAATAATGGTATTTTGCATATTGTCGACCTTGTATTTTTATATTGATAAATTAGACGACGATACTTTGGAATGTATATCCAAGTTAAAAAAGTGTCTGATATGTTATTCTGCTATATTCATATCGGTGCTTGTTTCGTGTATACTTTACAGTTATTTCACGCCGGGCGCAATTGTTACGTCTTCGGTCACAATGATGGTCACGGTGCTTATCAACAGAAAACTCGGCATATTCTCGACGTTCGTTTCGATAGGCGTGATGCTTGCAATAGTTATGACGAGTACATACGTGCTTGATATCGAGAATTACAACATTGATATGATAGGCGGTCTTCTCATTTCATTGATAATGTGTTTGTTTATGACCTTCCTCGTAGGCAAAGAGTATTCTCGTCTCAGATTGACCTGGGGTACGATTTTGATAGCGCTTGCTACGACGCCGCTTGCAGGTCTTTATTCTATATTGGGACACGGCATCAGTTTTGAGACTATCGGCAATGCAATTCTCGACAGACTTATCGGTAGTATGCTTGCAGTTGCCATCTTTATCGTATTCCTTCCGCTTTATGAAAATATATTTGCCGTATGGACAAACTTTAAACTTGCAGAAGTATGCTCACCGTCGCAGCCGCTTCTTAAAGAACTCAAAGAAAAAGCCCCCGGCACTTACAATCACTGCGTCAACGTAGCCAATCTTGTTGAAAGTTGCGCGATAGCAATCGATCTCAATCCTTATATGGCGAGAGCGTGCGCATATTTCCACGACGTAGGCAAGATAAACCACCCCGAGTATTTTACTGAAAATCAAAAAGACGGACACAATCCGCACGACGATTTGATACCTGAAGTCAGCGTTAATATGATTACCGGTCACGTCAAAGACGGCGTTGAGATACTCAAAAAGCATCATATGCCCGAGACCGTAATAAGAGCGGCGTACGAGCACCACGGTGACGCTACGGTATCGTATTTCTATATCAAGGCTCAAAGTATCACCGAGGAGCAACTCAGCAACTATACCTATAGATACAATGCAAACAAGCCTTCCACCAAATACAGCGCGCTGGTTATGATATGCGATATGTGCGAAGCAATTGTAAGAGCAAAACCGCCGGCAGACGAAGACGGACTTAAGGCAATAGTCGACAACGTCATCAACTCAAAAATGAAAGAAGGTCAGTTCGACGAGTGTATGTTGACTGTAAAAGACTTTGCAATAATCAAAGAGACTATCTGCGAAGTTGCGATGGCAACTATGCACAAGAGAATAGATTACGACAAGGCAAAGGAGCGCAGATAATGCTTGAGATATACGACGAAGTGGAGAGCAATCTCGACTTTACGCTCATAAAAAAAGTGTTTGAAGAATACAAGAAGCATTTTTCTTTGCCAAGCAACGTCTCTGTTGAGTTGACTATAGTAGACGAAGAGACGATAAAAGACGTCAACAATCAGTTCAGAGGCGTAGATAGTGTGACGGACGTATTGAGTTTTCCAAGCCTTGAAGTAAAGTTACCTTTTGCCGCCGAAGATTATCCTATGGATATAGATCCGGCAAGCGGCGAAATTACGCTGGGCGAAATTATGCTTTGCTACTCGCGTATGGCAGAGCAGAGCGTTGAATACGGACATTCGCAGGAGCGAGAGAGTTGTTATCTTGTCTTGCACGGACTGTTGCATCTTTTGGGTTTTGACCATATAGAGCAAGAAGACAAAGAAAAAATGAGAGAGCAGGAAGAGACGATACTCGGCAAACTGGGAATAGGCAGATAAAGCAGTTATGCGAAGTCGAGAAATCTCAATCTGTAGTAAGGAATAAAATATCAAATGAAATCGGGATTCGTATCACTTATAGGCAAGCCAAACGCAGGCAAATCAACTCTCACCAACACGATTGTTGGGGAGAAAGTTTCTATTGTTTCGTGGAAGCCTCAGACCACTCGCAATAAGATTTTGGGAATACTTAGCGGAGACGATTATCAACTTATCATAGTCGACACCCCCGGAATGCACAAGGCAAAAAACGCTTTGTCAAAGTTTATGATGAAGAGCGTAGAATCGGGACAGGACGGAGTGGAAGTCATTGTCTATGTAATGGCTATGGACAAGCGTATGGACGAGCACGACTTGCAATATATCAATAAGTATGCCGGAGAATCCACGCCTTTTATAGTTGCGCTCAACAAGTGCGACGAGGTGGAGCAAAGCGCGATCTTAGAGCGTATTACTGCTCTCAAGGATATACAGGGTATTGACAGTATCATACCTATAAGCGCTTTGACAGGCAAAAATGTAGATATGCTCAAGTCAAGACTTTTAGAACTCCTGCCGGAGGGCGAGAGATTCTTTGACGAGGATATGTATACCGACAAATCTATGTGTTTTATGGTAAGCGAAATCATACGCGAAAAGGCTTTGCGTAATCTTGACGAAGAGATACCTTACGGCATAGGCGTCGTCGTAAATAAATACGAAATGGGCAAAAACGGAGTGATTTCCATAGACGCCGACATAGTATGCGAAAAGCAGTCTCACAAGGCTATGGTAATCGGCAAGGGCGGAGCAATGATAAAGAAAATATCCACGCAGGCAAGACAGGATATTGAGAATATCGTTGAGCAAAAAGTCTTTCTCAATCTATACGTCAGAGTAAAAGAAGATTGGCGTGACAGCGACTTTTTGCTAAATCAGTTGGGGTACAGTCTCAAGGATTTAAAAAATTAAAAATTTTTAATTGACTGCTTAGAATTTTTGCAATTACGCACAATATATATGTACATATTTTTTGAGGAGCGTAAGTTATGGATTGCAAAGATACTTTGTGGCAACTTTTCAACAAAACGGGAAATATACAATATTATCTTATGTGGCGCGCAATGGGAGAAGAGGACAAACGCGACAAAAGATAGAGGAGAAATTTTGGAGCATCTTGAGGGCGAAGGAATATGTTTGAGAGCCGTAGATTTTGGCGAGAACGATAAGATATTGACGCTATATCTTGCGCAAAAAGGCAAAGTTGCCGTCAAGGCGCGAGGATGCAAAAGCCAAAAGTCAAAACTCAAGTATGCCGCGACGCCGCTGTGCTTCGGCAAGTACTATTTGGCGGGAAGATGTCATTACACATTGACAGGCTGCGATCTCATAGATAGTTTTTTTTCCGTCACGGTGGATCCTGTGAAGTATTATTGCGCTTGCGTCATATTGGAAGTGGCGGACAAAATGTGCTTGGAAGAGGAGTATAATCACCGCCTTTTTGTTGCTATGCTTAACGCTTTAAATGATCTCTGTTATCGCGCCGAATATCCAAAAGTAAGTCTTTTCAATTCGCTCAAAGATATGACTTTAGCGCTTGGATATGAAGTAAAAGCCATTACGCTCAAAGATTATTACAATTATTTTTATCATACTCATTCGACAAAAATCAACGCTTTGAGAGAACTCATAAAACTAGGTGAGTTTGACGCGTAAGTCGTCTTGTATGCTTACAAAATCGCCATTTATTTAACAATATTTATGGACTAATTCGTTATTTTAAGGAATTTTTATAAAATGCCTTTATATGCTTGTATTTTATTACTATTTAATGTAGAATAAATTTAATAAAATATTAGCAAAATTTTCCATTGAAGGAGGAACAATATGGCAAAATACGTATATCTTTTCAAAGAAGCCGACGGCGACAGAAAGGATTTGTTTGGCGGCAAAGGCGCCAATCTTGCAAAAATGACTTCTTGGGGTATGCCGGTACCGCAAGGTTTCACGATCACTACGGAAGCGTGTACGAAGTACTATGAAGACGGCGAGAAGATTGCAGACAGCATAGTTGCAGAAATCTTTGACGCTTTGGCAAAGGTTGAGGCTGACGCAGGCAAGAAGTTCGGTGATGAAAAGAATCCGTTTTTGGTATCCGTGCGTTCTGGCGCAAGAGCGTCAATGCCGGGTATGATGGACACTATTCTCAACTTGGGACTCAACGACGTGTCCGTAAAGGGACTTGCAAAGAAGACTGGCAACGCTAGATTTGCATACGACTGCTACCGCAGATTTATTCAGATGTTTTCAGACGTCGTTATGGGTACGCCAAAGAGCGAGTTTGAAAAGATAATCGACAAAGTTAAGGAAGAAAAGGGCGTTAAGTCTGACACAGAGTTGGATGCTGACGATATGAAAAAACTCATCAAACTTTTCAAAAAAGTTTATCTTGAGCACCAAGGCAACGAGTTTCCGCAAGACCCGAAGGTTCAACTTATCGAGGCTGTCAAGGCAGTTTTCAGAAGTTGGGACAATCCAAGAGCAATCGTATACCGTCGTATGAACGATATCCCCGGCAGTTGGGGCACGGCTGTCAACGTACAGTCAATGGTATTCGGCAATATGGGCGAGACCTCCGGTACCGGCGTTGCATTTACAAGAGACCCATCGACAGGCGAGAAGAAACTCTACGGCGAGTATCTTATGAACGCTCAAGGCGAGGACGTCGTTGCAGGTATTCGTACTCCTATGACAATCGACCACTTGGCTCAGACCAACAAGGCCGTATATGACCAATTCGTAGAAATTGCCGAAAAACTTGAGAAGGCAAACAAAGATATGCAGGATATGGAGTTTACTATTGAAGAAGGCAGACTCTATATGTTGCAAACGCGTAACGGTAAGCGTACCGCAAGAGCGGCTATAAAGATTGCTTGCGACCTCGTTGAGGAAGGTATGATTACCGAGCAAGAGGCTTTGCTTAAGATTGAGCCTAAGCAACTTGACGCTTTATTGCACCCGCAATTTGAAGCAAAGGCTTTGAAAGCAGCGACTGCAATTGCGACAGGTCTTGCCGCATCTCCTGGCGCCGCTTGCGGTAAAATCAGTTTTTCTGCAGAAGAAGCAGTCGAGAGATCAAAGGCTGGAGAGAAAGTTATTCTTGTCAGATTGGAGACTTCTCCAGAAGATATCGAAGGTATGTATGCCGCTCAAGGTATCTTGACCGTAAGAGGCGGTATGACGTCTCACGCGGCAGTTGTTGCTAGAGGTATGGGCGCTTGCTGCGTATCGGGTTGTGAAGAGATAAGAATTGACGAAGAAAAGAGAGTAATCTACGTCAAGGGCAAAGAATACGGCGATCAAGATTATTTATCTTTGGACGGATCTACCGGTAAGGTATACGGCGAGCAAATCGCAACCGAAGAGGCTACTATTAGCGGTGACTTCGATAAGATAATGAAATGGGCAGACAAGTACAGAGCGTTGAAAGTTCGCACCAATGCCGACACTCCAAAGGACGCTGCAGTTGCAGTAGGCTTTGGCGCAGAGGGTATCGGTCTTTGCCGTACGGAGCATATGTTCTTTGCAGAAGACAGAATACCTGCGGTAAGAGAAATGATAGTTTCTAAGACCGTTGAAGAGCGTCAAAAGGCTCTTGCAAAGATTTTGCCTATGCAGAGAGAAGACTTTGAAGGACTTTATACGGCAATGGCAGGCAGACCTGTTACCATCCGTTTCCTTGACCCACCGCTTCACGAGTTCGTACCTACGCAGGACGAAGATATTGCAAATCTTGCAAAGACTATGGGCTTGACCTTTGAAGAATTGAAGTCTACAGTCGTAGGTTTGCACGAGGCTAATCCTATGATGGGACACAGAGGTTGCCGTCTTGCGGTTACCTATCCTGAAATTGCGGCAATGCAAACTCAAGCAGTTATTGAGGCTGCGTTGGCTGTCAGAAAGAAGGGTATTGAAGTTGTTCCTGAAATAATGATTCCGCTAGTTGGCGAAGTCAAAGAGTTGAAGTACGTCAAAGACGTCGTAGTTGCTACGGCAGAAAAAGTTTTGAAGAAAAACAAAGCCAAGATGGAATATCATATCGGTACTATGATAGAGATTCCAAGAGCGGCATTGACGGCTGACGAGATTGCAAAAGAAGCGGAGTTCTTCTCCTTCGGTACCAACGATTTGACGCAAATGACGTTTGGTTTCTCTCGTGACGACGCAGGCAAGTTCCTCGGCGAGTACTATGAGAAGAAGATTTTTGAATCCGATCCGTTTGCAAGACTTGACCAAACAGGCGTAGGCAAACTTGTCAAGATAGCAATCGAAGGCGGTAAGTCCACAAGACCTGACATCAAACTTGGTATCTGTGGCGAGCACGGCGGCGATCCTTCTACTATAGAGTTCTGCCACAACGTAGGATTGACTTACGTATCTTGCTCACCGTTCAGAGTTCCAATCGCAAGACTTGCTGCGGCGCAGGCTAACATTCTCTTCCCAAGAGTTAAGCCGGAGCCAATGGCTACAAGATATCTTGACGAAAACTAATACGTATGTATAATACAATAAGACGCCTGTCCGCAAGGATAGGCGTCTTTTATTTATTGATCGAGTGTTTTATCGACTTGACTTGGACAGTATAAATAATTTAAAATAACTTGAGAAATAATATAGGAGTGAAGATATGCAAGAAAATTATTTATCTGCTTCAGATGCGTTGGACAAACTTAAGTCGGGTAATTTAGTTTACGTCAAATCTAAAACTTCAAGAGGAGATATTTCGCTCCAAAAGCGGTTGTATACTAGTGAAAATGGTCAGAGACCTTACGCAGTAATCATTGCTTGCAGTGATTCTAGAGTTATTCCCGAAAGCATATTTTCCGCTGGGATAGGCGAGTTGTTTGTAGTGCGCGTTGCCGGCAACGTAATCGACAATCACCAATTGGGCAGTATAGAATACGCAATCAACAATCTGGGGTGCAGACTTGTCGTTGTGCTTGGTCATACTCAATGCGGAGCAGTAGGCGCGGCAATGCGACAAAATCAAGGATATATCAAGTTTATTACCGATGAGATAAAACTTGCCATTGGCGAAGAAGTAGACCCATTCAAGGCGAGTATTCTCAATATAAGACGAAGCGTTGCGAGAATCAAGGCGTCGATAAAGGATGTTGATGGAGTGCAAATCACAGGAGCAATATATCATACGGACAGCGGACTTGTAGATTTTGGCGTAATTAAATAATTTATCTATATAAGCAAATGCCACCCAAGATCGGGTGGCATTTTAGTTTTGTTTGAGTTTTACTCTTTGTCGGTTTTTTCCTCAACAGCAGAGTTTTCTACTTCAGTTGTTACGTCTGCCGTTATTTCGTCGTTTGCGGGGAAGACGCCGACTTGCGCACTGTCGTTTTCAATTTGCGAAACCGCTTCTGCAACATCCATTTCGACAATTGCGCTTTCGTCTGCTATCACGACTTCGGGCAAGTGAGTGCCGTCTTGGTTGTAATAATTAGGGTTGTACATCAATCTGCCTTTATCGGGATCGCCTTTGCCGCGTTTAATGCTCCAAGCGCGTTTAATTCTTTCGTCAAAGGAGAGAATTGCAGGAAGCAACGTGAATACGAATACGTAACTCATTGTTGTACCGATTGCAAGCAATCTTGTGATTTGACCTACTATCATATTAGTGGTAATGAGGTGTACCAAAGCGCATACGCCTATAAGTATCAAAGCCGACGTGGTTACGCCAGGAGCGGCTCTATTGATAGCGTTCTTGATAGACTGTACGGATTTGACGCCCGATTTCTTTTCTTCAAGGTATTTTGTCGTAAGCATAATAGCGTAGTCGACGGTTGCGCCGAGTTCTATTGCCGTTACTATTAGATATGCGACAAAGTTAATTGTGTGCGCAGGATTTACGAGCGAAGTGAAGTACACTAGCGACAGGTTGATCCATATACCTGATTCGATTACCAGCATCAATATTATTGACAACTTGACGTTCTTGAATGTGAAGAGAAGTATCAGCAATACGATTGCCGCCGACAGTAACGTGACAAGCAAGAAGTCGTTTGGTGTGACTGTCGCAAGGTCATACGAGCCTTGAGCAAGACCTGTAAGATAGATTTGATAACTTGTAGAGTTGTTCATCAAATTGTCTTTGAATTGGTTGATTGGCTCTAGCGCAAGTTTGTACTCGTCATAGTTCGTATTTTGCTGAGCAATGAGGTTTGCCACTGTTTTTTGCGCTTCGATTACTTTGAGATAAGGCTCATTGGCATTATTCAAATCGCAATTTTCAAAGGACTCCATAGCGGCGAATTTGATTTCTCTTAATGCGTTATACGAATATTGCGTTTCTATTCTATTAGTTATTTTGCCTTCGCTGTCGGTATTGTTGAGCGTAATAGTGTAGAGCATATACGACTGTTTGTCAGAATCTTCGCGATTGGCTATAAAGTTGTCGTATAGCAAACTGTAAATTATGTTTTTGAGCGAACTGTTTTCTATGCTTTCAAAGTCGTCTTTGGATAATATAGTTGCCAAAGAGAATACTTCGATTACGTGGCTCGTATCTTCGGACAATTTCATTTTGAGACTTCCGTCTTCTTCATACTGCAATTTTCCGTCAGCGTCTAGTTCGGGCTCATAGCCTATCTTCTTGACTTTTTCTACAAACGCTAAATGCTTATCCATACTTTCGGGCCCCTCATAAGGCACGAGTACGATTGCTTGGTTGTTTATCATACTTGCCATTTGCTCTGGCAAATTTGGATCGGGATTATCCACCGAAGTAGCGACGTAACTTAGCGGTACTTGAAGTTGGAAGTAAGCGCAGGGGAGCGCTAAGCCAAGTACAAGTACGACTACTATAGCCGCAACAGCAGGGTGAGTTATACCCTTAGAAATAAACTTAAGTTTTGGAGCAAATATCCATTTATGTTTTGTCTTTTTGATACCTTTGCTTAATATAAGGATAAGGATAGGCTGCAAGAATACCGTAGAAAGCAAGGAAAGTATTACGCCCTTTGCAAGTACGAATCCAAGGTCATAACCTATTCCGTAGTCCATAAAGAACAATGCCAAGAAGCCGCCAACCGTGGTAAGCATACTAGCGGATATTGCCGATATAGTCTTTGGCAGCGCCGCAATCAATGCGTCTTTTGGTTGTGGGTGCAACTTGAGTTCTTCGTAATAAGTGTGCATCAAGAATATGGAGTAGTCCATTGCTATCGCAAGTTGCAGTATCGTTGCGCAAGAGGAAGTAATTGATGAGATCTTGCCGATAGGATTGCCTGCAATGATATTGCTGCCCATATTAAGAAGTATTGATATGCCAAGCGTCGCAAGGAAGATCAATGGCTCAAGATAACTTTGCGTAGTGAGAAGTAAAATCACCAAGCACACTGCCACCGCAACAAGTATGAATTTTGGCATATCGCCAAGCGAAGACTTCAAGATGTTGCGAGCATTTTGCGCATTGCCGCCGATATAGTACCAATCGTTTATATCTTTTGGACCTATGCCGTCTTGAGCGTCAATATGTCTTTTGATATAACTCGTATAAGTACCAGAACCTTCAGATTTTTCTTCGCCTCTGATTATTTTGTCAATTTCGTCTAAGGCGGCAATAGTCTCTTCATCTCCGCCCGCGGTCTTGAAATACAAAGAAATGATATAGGTGTCTACTAATTCCGTCTTTGTGACTTCTTTGCCGTCAATGATTGTTGTGAAGGTATATTCAGTCGTCTTGACAAATTTTTCTCTTGCGTTTGCCATAGCCTGTTCGGTGTCAAAGGCGTTTCCTGCCATACTCAACTTGTTGAAAGTGCCTATCCAAACGGGATCTTTTGCAAGATAATCGCTGATAATCGGAGTTGACTTAAATTGACTTACAATTCTTTCGACGTCTTTTTCCGTCGCATAAGAAATTGCAAGGTTGCAGTCTCCGATAATATCGTATTCATTTTCCAAGATTTTTTTAGATACGATAGTGTCGCTGTCTTTGTCAAGATAGACAATCAAGTCGCTTTCTTTTTGGACAAAAAACACTCCGACTACGGAGAGGACGATCAAAACCGTAAAGGTGATTACCAATGCCAACTTATGGTTCATTATCCAATTTGATAATTTGTGCATAGCGCGTTGCTCCTAAAATAATTATTCGTATATAATATACCAAAATATTAGATTTTTTTCAATAGTATGAGGTATTATATTTAAAAAATATAATGGACAACTTTTGCGACAAGTGTTGGATTTTAATATTGTATATACGTTTTTACCAAAATATTAGTTAAATCGTTTTGAAAAACAAGTTGTCTTTGCTATAATGCTATTATGAAAATCGGAGTGTCGACAGCAACGTATTTTTCAAGAATGTACACCGAAGATGCTTTGGTGCCGATTGCGAAGTTGGGCGCTGATACTTGCGAGGTGTTTTTTGCGTCGAGGTGCGAGTATACGCGAGAGTTTGGAGAAGTACTCAACGGCAGATTGGCTGAGGCAAGGCAGTATTCGCCTTTGCAGATACATTCTGTGCACGCTTTGACCAATCAGTTTGAGCCGGAACTTTTTTCTGTCAACGACAGAGCGTATGCGGACGCTCTTGAGACCTTTGAGAGCGTACTCAAAGTGGGAAGACAGATAGGCGCGAGACACTATACTTTTCACGGCGCGACTATGTTGAAGAAGGCAGTCAAATACAATTTTGATTTTGAAAGAATATCTTCAAGGGTAGATACTCTCATAGATATGGCGAGCAGTTACGGCATAGATTTTTGTTACGAAAACGTGCATTGGACTTATTTTTCCACGCCGCAGTATTTTGAAAAACTAAAGCAGTTGTGCCCAAGACTCAGTTGCACTTTAGATATAAAGCAGGCTATGCAGTCGGGAATAGATTATACCGAATATCTTGCGGTAATGAAGGATAGACTTTCAACGGTGCATTTATGTGATTATACTAAAGACGGAAAGTTGGCAATACCCGGGCGAGGCGACTTTGATTTTGTCACGTTTTTCAAAAGACTTGCCGACAGCGAATATGACGGTGTGTGCCTAATGGAGGTATATGCCAAGGATTATAAAGACGATAAGGACTTAGAAGAGTCGTATTCGTATCTTTTGGACTGTCTGGATAGATCTAGATAATATAGTTAATATAATTAAAAAAAATTTATGGACCTTACGGTCGATAGGAGTATATATGAGATATAACAAAAAAAGTATGAAAATCAGAATGGATTACAATAATATGATGTCCTCCGTCATTGGCAAAGAGGGTATCAAAGAGGAAGACCTCAATTCTCCGAGTTTTTGCAGAGAAATCAAAAAGGCTTACAAGTCTGTTGAGCAAGGCAAAGGCAAGGGAATGATGGGTTGGGCAGATTTGCCTTACAATCAAGACGAAATAGTCGAAGATATACTGGCTACGGCAAAGAATATTCGCAAGAACTTTGAATATTTTGTCGTATTGGGAATTGGCGGAAGCGCACTCGGTCCAATTGCCGCATTCCAGGCTTTGTGTCATTTGCATTACAACGATTTGTCAAAGCGTATGAGAAAAGGACCTAAATTCTACGTTGAAGACAACGTTGACCCGGAGAGAATGGCTGCATTGTTTGACGTAATCGACGTGGAAAAGACTATGTTCAACGTAGTCACCAAGTCCGGCTCTACGTCTGAGACTATGACGCAATATCTTATTATCAATAATATATTAAAAGAAAAACTCGGAGACAAGGCAAAAGAGCACATTATTGCCACCACCTCCAAGAGCGCGGGCAATCTTATCAAGATTGCAGAAAAAGAAGGATACAAGACTTTCTATATACCGGACGGCGTAGGCGGAAGATTTAGCGAACTTTGTCCGGTAGGTCTGTTGCCGGCTGCTGTAGTCGATATCGACATCAAAGGCTTGTTATTCGGCGCAAAATTTATGATGGAAGAATGTAAAGAAGACAAGATTAAGAAAAATCCTGCTCTTATGGCAGCGGCGCTTCAACATTTGTCTATGAAGAGAGGCAAAAATATCGGCGTAATGATGCCTTATGCGGACGGTCTCAAGTTTATTGCCGATTGGTACGCTCAACTTTGGGCAGAGTCTCTCGGTAAAAACAAGACTTTGAGCGGAAAGAATTGCAATGTCGGACAGACTCCTGTAAAGGCTCTCGGCGTAACGGATCAGCACTCGCAAGTGCAATTGTATGCAGAAGGACCGTTTGACAAAGTCATTACCTTCATAGGCGTTGACGAATATCGCACGACGGTAGAAATACCAAACGGCTGCGAGGAATATCCAAATGTTAACTTCCTTTGCGGACATACTATGAACGAACTTATTCAGGCTGAGCGTCAGGCTACCGAATATGCGGTAACCAAGGCAGGTAAACTTAATTACACGATTATGTTGCCTACGCTCAATGCGTTTACTCTTGGACAACTTCTTATGTATTTTATGTTGCAGACCGCTTACGCAGGCGCTTTGCTCAATATTGATACCTTTAATCAACCGGGCGTTGAAGAAGGCAAGAATGCTACTTACGCGTTGCTTGGCAGACCTGGATACGACGAGAAGAGAACAGAACTTGCAAATGCTCCGCAGAAGCAAAACAAATATATAATTTAGTTTGGCTCTAAGGGAGGCGGCGTAATTTTGCACGGCAATAATGCTTCCTCTACGTCTTCAAACTCGCTTGACGTACAGCAAGTACGCCTGCACTCGTTTTCATCGTATAGAAAACATTCTTGCGCGTGAAAACTTGCGCCGCTCTCTTTTGTCAAACAACGGTGTCATTTCGACCGTAGTGGAGCAATTTCAATCTGCTTAATGTCACCTCGAGCGTAGTCGAGAGGTCTCTATTAGATAATATAAATTGCAATTTTCGAGCCATTCGGAATACCGAGTGGCTCGTATAATAAAAGGAATCTTATGAAAATTTTTGACAAAGACATATCAGGCGCAATATTTGACCTTGACGGTACGCTTTTGGATTCGTCTTGGGTGTGGTTGAAAGTTGACGCTGACTTTCTTGCGGAAAACGGTATCAAGGTCACTGACGACTATACTGAGGCTGTGCATCAGATGCACTTCAATGAGGCGGCTTTATATACCAAGACAAGATACAACCTTAAACAAAGCGTAGAGCAAATTAAGGATAGATGGATTGAGATGGTGGAATTGGAGTATGCTCATAATATCAAACTCAAGGATGGAGCGTATGCCTTTATCGTCAAGTTAATAAAGTCTGGGGTAAGGGTGGCTTTTGCAACTACGCTCTTTAAAAAAGTTGCGTTACCTTGTCTTATAAATAATAAGTTGTCAAGAGAATTTTTGGGAATTGACTGTCCGCTGACTACGGCAGATGAGGTAGAGCGAGGCAAAGGCTATCCTGATATTTATCTTCTTGCGGCAAGCAAAATTGGCGTAGCACCTAATAGTTGTATGGTCTTTGAGGATATTCCGCTGGCAATGCAAGGCGCGCAGAAGGGCGGTTTTGAGTTTTGCGGAGTATATGACCTCAGTTCTAATGGAAACAGTAATTTTGCC
Source organism: Clostridia bacterium (assembly GCA_029060025.1). GTDB lineage: Bacteria > Bacillota > Clostridia > Christensenellales > UBA3700 > RACS-045. The sequence goes on from JAIDUV010000020.1 coordinate 49,572, forward strand.
GATATGTGTCGATATTACATTAAAAGTTTTGAAGAATTACTATAATTGTCGAATTTTGAACATTGTTCAATAATTTTGATATTGAACAATGTTCAGTTATTTTTAACCTAAATATTTAATTTAAAAAATATTTTACTTGTATTTTCATTATTAGAGTAATATAATATAAATATGGCATTGCTTGAAGTATCAAAAGTCGATTTTCAATACTATGGCTCGAGTTTTGGGCTTCAAGACGTCAACTTGTCTTTGAATGAGAGTGATAGGCTAGTTATCTATGGGCGTGAAAATTCAGGCAAGACCACGCTATTGAGGCTGCTTTGCGGGCTTGAAGAATATTGTCGAGGAAGTATTTTGCTTGACGACGCAGAACTAAATCAACTGTCGCAAAAGGATATGAATATAGGCTTTTCTTTTGACAGTAGAATCTTGGACGGCAAATCGTCGGTGGAAGACGTGATAAGTTATCCTATGAAATTGCGAAACTTACAGTCTGAAGATATAGTCGATTATCTAAATAGCGTATCGGATAGGTGCAATTTACCAATGCAATCGCAGATAAATAATTTGAGCGAAATGCAGGTTGCTATGGTAATCATAGCAAGACTTTTTGCAGTTGATAGGCGAATGTACCTTGTTGACGACGTGTGGAAAGATTTGCCTCAAGAAGAAAAAACAATCGTCATTGATTTTCTTAAAGAGAAAATTGCTGACAAAAGCGTAATTGTCGCGACGGACGATAGCGCTATGGCAAAACAAATTTCCACCGATAGAATTGTCGTTTTGTCAGACAGCGAAGCGCTGAATATGATGTCGATGGAAGATATTGTCTCAAGACCTTTGAATATGCAAAGCGCAATTTTTGCAGGATATGAGTTGCATATCGGTCAACTTATCAAGATTGACGGGCAATGTTTTGCAGAAATATGCGGTAACGTATATCCTGTAAATCCCCCTATAGGTGATGTCTACGTTGGCAAAAGAGTATGTTTTGCCGTCAGGAGAGAGGGAGAGCCTTGCGAGACGGAAGAAGTCGGAGACGCTACGGTAATGAGTTTTTATTACGACATCGACAACGAAAGGATAATATCTAAACAATAAAATTGTACCAAATCGTCCATAAAAATTTATGGCAATAAAGATAATAAGAATTTTTGCCGAGTATTTGAAAATATTCGGTCAATAATAGATAAGCAGAGGTGTATTTTGGATAATATGGATTTGAAGAAAATATTTGAACAAGAGGATTTCAACAATCCCAATGTCGTTGCGCCAAAGAAAAAGTTGAGTGTCAAGATCATTGCTTTGATTACCGTCATCTGTATTATTTTGGTGGGCGCGTCGTTTGCGATAGGCGCAGTAGTCGGCGCAAATACCGGAATGAAAAACGATATGCCGCTTATGCAAGAGGCGTACGAGATAATCAAAAAGTATTATTACAAAGACATATCTTGGGACGAATTTCAAGAAATAGCGGCGAGCGCGTTTGCAGGCTCTTTAGATAATTTTTCAGGTATAGTCAAGATTGACGGCGGAGAAGCGAGTTCGGGAAGTTACGGTATAAGCATTTCCAGCACTGTATACAACGAGCATATCGTCACCTTTGTGGAGCCGAATTCTTCCGCTTGGGAGAGTATGGCGTATTATAGATTCAAAGAAGACCTTTCGGTAGACGAGAGTTTTAATCCAAAGGCATCCAACGTCTTTATTGAAGAAGGAGACAAAATATACGGCTTTATTGTCCAAGAAGAAGACGAAGAGGGCGAAATTAAAGAGTATATATACAGAGTAGAGAATGCCAGTGTGCAATATATGCGCCAAATTGTAAGTGAGCACGACGAGGCAATGTTTATTGTCAAGAAGTATATTGGCAATAATCAATATTCAGACGGATATTATGGCTTTTTGATGACAAAGCAATTGCCAAGTGACAGAACGGCTTATTACTACAAGTATACCGACGAAGTTGGAATTATCAAAGTACTTGAATTTTCTGAAAACACAACGATAGATTTTGCCGAGTGCGTAAATTCATTTATCAAGAATGGCAACAAGAAGTTGATACTTGACTTGCGCAACAATGGCGGCGGCAATTCTACTACGCTTGAATATATGGCGCAATTTTTGCTCAACAATCCAAAGGACGAGGCTTTGCCGTTGATTAAACTTGTCTCCAATGCGGGTAATGGCAAGCAAGAGAGCAATCTCGTATATTCCAGCAAAGAGGATTATGCAAATCCCAACAATCCATACACGGCTTTTCCAATTGCCAACAAGGTATCGGGCTTTGAAGTGGTTGTACTTTGCAACAGCGGGTCGGCATCTGCGTCAGAGGCTTTAATTGGCGCTTTGCAGTATTACAACAACGCGCAAATCGTCGGTACGCAGACTTACGGCAAAGGTGTGGCGCAAAAGGTATTTGTGCTTTCTACCGGTGACTATCTGTATGTAACCAACGGAACGTATTACGTGCCTACGGCAGACGCAAGCGGCAATATGGTATGGGAAAAGTGTATTCACGGCGAAGGCTTTACGCCAACTGCAGAGAATACCGTCACAGATAGACTAGTGTCCTATTCCAAAGACGCCTGCACACAAAGGGCAATGGAAATATTGGGATATTAACCAACTAAAAAACAATATTATATGTCCGAGTCGGTGACACTCTCGCCGACTCGGTCGAATAAAACTTAACCAAATCGATGATAATTCGGAGAGTAGGGCAAATAATTTTACGACGTTACTTTACTCTGCAATTTTGCGGAGTTTTTTGTTCTAGATTAGTCCTTTTCTCCAAAGGAGTTTTTATGATAAGAATAGGCGTAATAGGTATAGTATTGAAGCGAGACAAGGATTCTGCGATGGCTATTCAAAATTTACTTTCGTCCTATAGCGAAATAATTGTAGGTAGAATGGGCGTGCCTGACAAAGAGAGCGGAATAAGCGCAATCAGCGTCATTGTCAAAGGTACAAACGAGCAAATTTCCGCTTTGACAGGCAAACTTGGAAAACTCAATAACGTATACGTTAAATCTGCCGTCACGGCTCTCGAAGTAAACTGTTAGACCTTTCTTACGTCAGCGTAGCGAAGTCGAAGAGTCTTTAAAAAGATAAATATAAAAGGAATGTATAATATGAAAAACAAAAAGATTATTGTAGCAATTTTTGTGATTTCTGTAATGCTTATCGGAGTATTTTCGTTTGTCGCGTGCAATAATACTCCTTCCGAAGGGAATAACTCTCCGTCGGGAGATGGCATAACGTCGGGCAACGGAGAGACTACGCAAGTCAGTTATACGATAGTTGCGCCTGACGGCGCTCCGGCTTTGTCGATAGCCAATCTTGCGTCTAGGATATCTACGGAGGGCAAGCAATATGCGGTAAATAGAAAGGTCGTAGCATCTTCTACCATAAGCGCCGAAGCGGTAAAAAATGACGTGGATATGGCTATAGTACCTGCAAATCTTGCGGCAAAGATATTTAATACCGGCGGCGGATACAAAATGTTGGCGGTAGTCACCAACGGCAATTTATACGTCACGTCGAGTATTTCGAGCAATGTCGAATCGTTGCAAGATCTCAAGGGGAAAATGGTATATTCCATAGGTCAATCGAGCGTACCCGATATGATTTTTCAGACATTGCTAAAAAAGGCTGATATACCGTATGAGGTGGGCGAAACTCCAAGTAGCGGCAAAGTCACGATTAAGTACTGTCTTGACGGATCGGAGGTCATATCTCAACTTGCATTGGCGAAGGCAAAAGGTCAACTCGCATTTGGCATATACGCCGAGCCTGCCGTCACCAACTCTAAGGCAAAGGGATTTGAAGAAGTCTTTGATTTGCAAAGTTTGTGGGCGCAGAGCGGAGACGACAGTCAAAATGGATATGCGCAAGCGGTGTTGATTGCTCGCGATAGGGTGTGCGAGGATAGCGAGTTTGTTGCAAAACTTCTTGACTCATTTGTTGCCAACGAGAGCGCTATATTGAAAGATTCTGCAAAGGCAGTGGAGAACATCAAGGCAATATATCCGCAGTCTGCATTACAGGCAAATATGACTTCGCAGGTAATTGGCAGATGTAATATCAAGACTGTCAAAGCAGACGCGTTGGGCAGAAATTATTACGAAAATACGCTCAAGGCTGTGATGGCAATCAACGCAAATCTCATTGGAGGACAGTTGCCTTCCGACGATTTCTATATCGCATAAATTATATGAACAAAAAGAAACTTTATCAAATTCTCAATTACGCGCTTCCTTTTGTGACGGTTGTCATAATCGTTGCTGTCTACGCAATAATATCAAAGGTCGTAGACATAGAGTTGATTGCGCCGTCAGTCGGCGCTACGCTCAAGGAGTTGTTTGCGCTGTTAGGTCAAGGCTATTTCTACAAGGCTGTGGGCGGTACGCTTTTGCGCGCGCTGATAGCCTACGTATTATCCTTTGCATTGGCGCTTATCCTTGCGATATTGACAAAGTTTTGCGCGCCTTTGCGTAGAGCGCTTTTGCCTATCGTTGCGCTGGTGAGAGTATTGCCGACAATGTCTTTGGTATTGTTGGCTTTGATATGGTTTAAGAGTTTTCAAGCAACTGTGCTGGTGGCGTTTTGCATAATATTTCCTATGCTTTATACGGGTATGTGCGATGCAATAGACGGAGTGGATAAAGACTTGATAGAGATGGCAAGAGTATACGGCGTCGGCAAAAGAAGGCTCATTGAGAAGTTGTATATTCCGCAGGCGCTGCCGTCGGTCTTTACGAGTATCAAGAGTTCGATTGGTCTTAATCTCAAAATCGTCATATCTGCCGAAGTGCTTGCGCAGACGGCAGACAGTATGGGACTTTATATGCAACTTGCAAAAATAAATCTTGACACGGCAATTTTGCTTGCGTGGACTATCGTCGCAATAGTGATAGGCGGAATTATAGAGGGAATAGTGTCGTTGATAGCAAAAAAGGCGGTGAAGTGGTTATGATAATAAAGAATCTCAATTTTGCTTACGGCGAAAAGGTAATATTTCAAGACTTGAATATGGACTTGCCGACAAATGGCGTAACTTGCATTATGGGCGGTTCGGGAGCAGGCAAGACTACATTGCTCAACTGTATCAGCAGGCAACTGCGCTTTGACGGCAATATTGAATACGATAAGGAGGGCGCAAGTTTTGCTTACGTATTCCAACAGCCAAGGCTCATACCGTCAATGACGGTAGAGGACAATATCAAATTCGTATTGCCAAAAGACCTATCAAAAGAGCAAATAGAAGAGCGCGTCAATGATATTATAGTTAAGTTGCAACTTGAGGAGTGCCGCAAATCTTACCCAAGCAAAATAAGCGGAGGACAGGCGGGCAGAGCGTCACTTGCCAGAGCATTGGTTACGGATTGCGACGTATTGCTGATGGACGAGCCATTCAAAGGCTTGGATGTCAAACTAAAAAATGATATTCTTAATCTTTTGATACCGCTTATCCAGCAAAAGAGTGTGGTATTTGTCACGCACGACGTAGAGGAAGCGCTTGCAATTGCAGACAGAGTATTCGTATTTGAGCGCAAAGAAAATAGTAGCGTGAGAGTAAAAGGACAAATAGATATAACACAAAATCAATCAAATAGAGATATTTACGGTGAGCAGTTAAATCAAGTCCGCAAGGATATATACGATTTATTGACTCAATGATTTTTGATAATAGATATTTTCACAATCTGTCATTTCGAGCGAAGCATAGCACGTGGAGAAATCTCTACAGATGAAAATAAAATATGATTTAGATTTCTCCGCTTCACTGCGTTTCGGTCGTAAGGAACGAAGTGACGGCATAGCGAGCAAGCAGATGCGTCTCGTGCGAGCGTCAATGACATTATATATTTGTCACCACTCATATATTTTTATGTCATCTCGACCGTAGTGGAGAGATCTAAATCAATTTATTTAACTAAATTCGGACGGTTTCTTGGTTTTTTTACTGACTTTTCATAATTTTCATACGGTTTCCGCATAAATTAAAATTTCTAAATTAAATAATTTATAATTAAAATGTAATAAATAACACGACTTTCGTGTGTTTTGTTACAAAGTAAAAATTTTGTATTATTATTAAATTACTAATAAAACGGAGTGATAGAATATGGATAAAGAATTAGAAAATAAAATTTATATAGAAATTGGGGAAAGTATTACTCAAACCGAAGCCGAATTATTGTGGTACTTAAGAAAGAACAATGATAATGCTGCGCTTATTACACTTCGCAACGGACTAAAGCATTTGTATAAAAATCATTGTGACGGCATAATAAAAATACAAATAAAATATTCTTATACGCCAAAAGAAATAGAATTTTTGGAAAAGATAAAGGGTTTTTCCGCAGAAAAGTTGTCTGCAATTAAAGATTATATGACAAAGTTATCGCAGGAAGACTAAAAGTCTTATATAGGCAAAGCAATCAAGATTGCTTTGCCATATCTATGAGAGATCTCAACTTGACGATTTGCTCACTGCTCAACATACAACTTGCCGAGTTAAAAAATTCTTCAAGTTTTGCATTGTCAAGCGTGCCGTTTTGTCTGCCTGCGTCGACGAGCGCAAACATCTCTTGCATAAGTCGTTCTTCAGACATATTAGAATACTTGTTGATTTCGCTTTCAAGCGTAGGTTGGGTGTTGTTACTTTGTGTCATTTGAGAAAAGTCAAAAGACGGAGTAGCGCCGGCATTGTTTGAATTATTCCAATTATAAAAGCCTTGATTTGAAGTATTGTTATTCTTTTTCATAAATTTCCTTGTCCTAAATTGTCCATATTTATTTTTCGTCTTGATACAACTTGAAGATGCTCTTGTTTACCTCGTCAGCGTTGAGCGTAATTTGAGCAGGTTGTTGAGAAGACGTCGAGTTGCCGTTCATCATTTGGGGCAGAAGTTGCATAAGCATTGCCATATCCTTATTGCCACCGCCGCCGTTCATAGAGTTCATCATTTGCATTATTTTTGCAAAGTCCATATCCATTAAGCCACCTCGTTTATAATATGAAATTGATTTGCTGTAGGTTACAAGATTTTTCGACTATCTATTGAGGTTGTCGATATGCCTCAACAGTGCGTGAATATCCTTTATGGTGTTGTTGTAACCTACGCTTACTCTGACAGTTCCGCGTTCTAACGTGCCCAATTGAGTATGAATAAGCGGAGCGCAGTGCAGACCGCATCTTACGGCAATATCGTGTTCGTTGAGATAATCTCCAATGTCTGTTGAAGAGTAGTCTTTGAAGTTGAATGACACCACGCCAGTTGTTTGGGAAGAATACAGTCTCACGTTTTTGATTTGCTTGAGACCGTAGAGCAATTCTCCTGTCAGGTATCTTGTATTAAGAGAGATCTTGGCAAGGTTTTGGTACGTCCATTCTGCGCTTGCGCCAAGCCCAATGATACCCGCGCTGTTGACAGTGCCCGATTCGTAAGCCTCGGGCGGAACGCAAGGCTGCGATAGGCTTTCGCTGTGCGTACCTGTGCCGCCGTAGCGTATGGGAAGCAAGTTATACTGTGTATCGTATATCAAAAATCCAGTGCCTTGCGAGCCGTGAAGTCCCTTATGTCCCGCGCCTGCAAGAAATGCAATATTGTTTTGCGTCATATCTACGTTGACGTGTCCCAATGACTGCGCTCCGTCTACAAAGAGGGGAATACCGCGCAATTTTGCAGTATTTCCTATCTGAAATATGTCCGTCATATTTCCAGTGACGTTGGATATATGATTGACACAAATCAATTTAGTATCAGCCGTAATAGCGTTGGCAACTGCGACAGGAGATATTACGCCGTCTTTGTCGGGGGTCACTTCTATCAGATTTACGTCCATCATACTTTTGAGTTGATACAGCGGACGCGCGACAGAATTATGCTCATTTGAAGTAAAAACCACGTCTATGTGTTGATTTTTGAAGTTGAATAGATAACCGAATATTGCAAGATTACACGCTTCGGTGCAGTTGGAAGTAAAGATAAGTTCGTATCTTTCGTCGCAACCAAGCAGTGATTTAAGTAATTGACGAGTGTCGTATATCTTTATTGCCGTATCTATAGAGTCATTGTGACCGCCGCGCCCGGGGTTGGCGGAATAGGAGAGTTGTTTGAACATTTCGTCAAACATACGTCTTGGCTTAAATCTTGAAGTTGCGGCATTGTCTAAATATATCATTTTTCCCTCACAAAATTATTTTAGTTCTAATATATTGTATTAGGAGCGAGTTACATAAATACCAAGGAGGAAGTCAATGATTTATTCTCTTATTATATTTCGCTCCAGAAACGATGCGCTTGCTATGCGCAGTTACTTATCGTCTAGAGGCGTAATAAGCGCGACAGTCAATGCGCCGAGGAGTTTGACGCAGTCTTGCGGGCTAGCGCTTAAAATTCAAAGCGTATCGGCGCCCACTCTTGTCGGATTGATAAAATCTTGCCCTGCCAAGGTCCGTTGCTCTGTATATCAGGCATTTATGGGACAGGGAGGCATAAGGTACAGTTTGATATTGTGATAGCAACCTAGTCGAAGTCTCTAAAAGCCTGTCGGAACTTTTTTAGGAAGTTACGGCAGGCAATTTTACGTCGTATTAAATGCGAAATGACATTACATATTTGTCACCTCGACAGCGCTTTTTGTCATTTCGAGCGCAGTCGAGAGGTCTTTATCCGCTTATTTAAATGGTTGAGATTTCTCCATTACGCTTCGCTCCAGTCGTAAGGAACGAAGTGACGGCATAGCGAGCAAGCAGATGCGTCTCGTGCGAGCGTCAATGACAATAAGGGGAGTCAACAGTGTATTTCATAAATATACTAAAAATACTTTACAAAGCGTATATGTTGTAATATAATTATTATAATTTATAAATTTTTAGGAGTTTTTGGAATGACGTTGGTTGGTTCATTTTTGGGAGGAAAACGCTTGGGCGGT
>JAIDUV010000021.1 GCA_029060025.1 Clostridia bacterium
CAAATATATTATCATATTACTATACATAATTGCAAGGATTTTGTCGATATAATTCTTTGTATTTTTTCGGCTTAATTTTCTAAATATAGACTAAACGGTTAATTGGTTTATCAACATACCCAAAATGACGTAATTTCGCATATATACACGCATTTTTGCCACTTATCCACATACTTATCCACATCGCAGTTGAGTTATCCACACTGTTAAAAGTTTGAAAAAGTGGCGCTAGAGTTGATTTTTTGTTATTATTTTCCGTTTTAACGGCTATGTAAATATGGATAAAATGGGATAAATTCACCCTCGATAATTTTCGACACAACGCCCAAGTTACTGCTCTTTTTAGCAATACAAAACGGCGCATTTTAAACTTGCGCCGTCGATAGTATTATATATCAGATATTATCACAGTTTTTTTGCTATTTCTTTTAGGAAATCAACCGTGTTTAGTTTGCGTACTTGCTTATCTCCCTTGTAGATTGCCGCAAGGTCTCCGGTCATAAAGCCGTCTTCTATCGTATCTACCGTAGCCTTGTCAAGTCTGTCTGCAAAATCCTCAAGTGCCTTTATTCCGTCAAGTTGCCCTCTCTTTCTAAGTCCGCCCGACCAAGCAAATATAGTAGCCACGGGATTTGTAGACGTCTCTTCACCCTTCAAGAACTTGTAATAATGTCTTGTTACCGTGCCGTGCGCCGCCTCGTATTCGTAATTTCCGTCCGGCGAAACCAAAACCGACGTCATCATTGCAAGAGAGCCGAAAGCCGTCGCAACCATATCACTCATCACGTCGCCGTCATAGTTTTTGCACGCCCAAATCATTCCGCCGCTGGAGCGCACTACCCTGGCAACAGCGTCGTCTATAAGCGTATAGAAATACTCTATACCGTCATTTTGGAATTTTTCTTTGTATTCGCTGTCAAAAATCTCTTGGAATATATCCTTAAATCTGTGATCGTATGTCTTGGATATAGTATCTTTTGTCGCAAACCAAAGGTCTTGCTTGGTGTCCAAAGCGTAATTAAAACAACTGCGCGCAAAAGAAGATATGCTCTTGTCGGTATTGTGCATACCCATTACGACGCCAGAAGTCTTGGCATAATCAAAAATTTCAATTTCCCTCTTGCCGTCTTCGTCCTCAATGACAAGTTTTGCATTTCCGCCCTTCTTGACGTAGCCTTCGACGTCCTTATAAATATCACCGTAAGCGTGACGCGCAATGGTGATTGGCGAAGTCCAAGTTGGTATATATGGAGTTATACCCTTGACCATTATCGGCGCTCTGAAGACCGTGCCGTCGAGAATTGCTCTGACCGTGCCGTTGGGACTCTTCCACATTTGCGTAAGATTATATTCTTTTACTCTTTGCGCATTTGGGGTTATAGTCGCGCACTTTACGCCCACGCCGTATTTCTTAATCGCATTTGCGGCGTCTACCGTCACTTTATCTTTTGTATTTTCTCTGTTGACAAGTCCTAAATCGTAGTATTCGCTGTTGAGATCCACGTAAGGCTTGATAAGTATATCCTTTATCCAAGCCCAAATATGTCTTGTCATTTCGTCGCCGTCAAGTTCCACTATAGGCGTAGTCATCTTGATTTTTTCCATAACGTACTCCAAAAAGTATTTTCGCAATGACCTTATAATAATATTGATATATTATGAAGTCAGCGAATAATTCGTTTTTGATTATACATTTTTCACAGACACTTTGCAAGCATTTGCCTTATTTTTAGAGTAATATTGCAAAACTTTGGACGAAAAACCTGTTGATTTGATGTCTTTGCTCTCTTTTATCGCGTCTTCTATAATAATATCGAGTATATCTTTGAGATAAAATCCCTTGTCTTCGTATAAATATCCTGCCATAGAGCCTGGTATGGTGTTGATTTCGTTGAGATATACGCACTCGCTTGCCTTATCTATAAGATAATCGCACCTCACTATACCTTTGCACCCCAACGCCTGATATATCTTTGTCGTAATACTCTGTATCTTTACCTTGTCAGATTCGCTTACTTGCGCAGGAAAAATTCGTTTCGCGCTTGTCTTTGTGACCTTTCCGCCCGACATATACTTGTCTTCAAACGTCAAAAACTCCTGCCAGCCCACAGGTTCTTCGAGTGTAGACGGATAAATATTGCCGTTTTTTCTTAAACAAGCGCAATTTATCTCCTTAAAGTCCGTCAAAGCCTTTTCTACAACGACTTTGCTGTCGTAATAGAACGCTGTCTTGAGTTTTTCTTTCAATTCTTCTCTATCTTTGCTTACGCCAATGCCTATAGACGAGCCTTGATTTGCTGGCTTGACAATAAGCGGGAAGCCCAACCTCTCTATTATCCTCTCCAAAATTTCGTCACTGTCACATTCATTAACTACTCCGTAAGGCAAAACAGGCAAAGTCAACTTCTTGCAAATCATTTTAAACAGCGCTTTATCCATACCGATACCGCTTGCGATATGCGACGGAGACGTAAACGGTATGCCTTGCACTTCAAAGAAACCTTGCAATGCGCCGTTTTCTCCTTTGCCGCCGTGAGTGCACAACAACGCGCAATGAATATCTCCCAATAGTTTAACTTTGTTTTTCTTCAACGCATATAAGTTGCCTTCTTGGAAAAATACTTTTTTACCTTTTGGCGCTCCGCCGTCAGTATACGCATTGACGTTTTTATATTCATCCAAAATATAAAAACTATCATTCCAATAGATTGGAAATACGTTATACTTCTTTTTGTCGATTGCCTCCAAAGCCTGCAACGCAGTGATGATAGATATGTCTCTTTCGCAAGAATTGCCGCCGTAAATAACCGCTATATTTTTCAATCTAAACCTCCGATAATATGTTTTGTCACTCAAAAAACTTAAATTAAATTTATCATTAGATAAGCAGATTGAACATCGTTCAATAATTGTCAGGCAGATCGTTTTGCAACAACAAAACGTCACCTCTCGTAAGTATTGCGCTAAACAATTCTTTAGCATTATCTAAATGCTCTACCAAATATATATTCTTATCGCAAAAGTTTTCGGAAATCATTCCAAGTCGTATATCTTCCCTGTTTACACCTATTAAAATGGCTATATCGGCTACTTTTGCTATACTTTCTCCCAATCCAAAATTGACACGTTGCTGCTCAGATCCCATCTCAACAATGCCTTGAGTAGCCACTATTTTTCGTCCTTTGAACATATTAAGCGTCTCGATTGCAAGTTTTGCGCCCTCTTCGTTGGAATTGTAACTATCGTCTATTATCGTGATGCCAGTAGGCAATTCTATCGTCTGCAATCTATGCTCTACAGGTGACACTTGAGATATACCCTCAGCAATTTGAACAATGTTCAATCCAAGATCAATACAAAGTTGAACACAGAGCAAAATATTTTCAAGGTTATGTCTGCCAATAAGTCTGCAACTGCAATTACTCTGCTCTTCTCCAATATGCAAAACAAACTTAAGCCCTTGACTGTCGCACTCCGCGTCGGTTACAAATACCTTTTTTGCATCTTCTTCAGAAGACAAAAATAATTCGCCGGATATTGCGCGCTTTTTATTACCCACGTATTCGTCATACATTTGACGAGTAAATTTATTTTCACCGTTGAGCACTATCACGCCGTCGACGCTTTGCAAAAAGTCGGCAAGTTCTTTTTTAGTATTGTAGATATTTTGTTGACTCTTAAAAGCGCCAAGGTGTTGAGAGCCAACTCCGGTAATTATACCGTAAGTCGGTTTGACGATATCGCACAGTTCTTTGATATCCCCCACTTTTCTTGCGCCCATTTCTGCGACAAAGATTTGACATTCCTTGGGCAACTCGTTGACGGCTCTGCATATTCCAAGCGGCGTATTGTAGTTGCTCGGCGTGCAATAGGCGTTATATTTTTGATTGAGGATTGTCGTCAATATATTTTTTACAGTAGTCTTACCGTAACTTCCCGTAATTCCGATTTTTATAATATCGGAATCTTGCAGCGTCTGCGAACATTTTTTGATATACTTTTTTGCAATATTCTGCTCCATAGGCTTATTTACTACCAATGTCAGCGAGACAATTTCAGGCAACAGTGCAAATATAAATGGAATGAATATAAATGATAGATTTACGCCGTCAATATTTATAATATGCCCGAGAAAACCAACGACAAGTATAAATATCGCTATCAATAGCGCATAAGACGCTATCAAACGTTTTGCTCTGGCAGTATACACTAAAGGTTGATGCGCGCATTTATCCCTCTCGTCCGTAAGACTTACCAACAACACTACTGCATAAAGCCCTTGAGATATAAGTTGAAGATAATAATTACCAATATGTACGGATATAAAGGCAAAAATCGCGTTGCACAGCGTTATACATATTGCTGAACCATACAGTTTCAGACGAATATTTTTCATTTTTTTAGAATTTACTACTTTATACCCATCTAACTGAACGAGATTGATTATTCGCAATGACAGCACAACTGCCAAAATGCAATAAATCAACTCAGTTATTAAAATTACCGCTATCTGCATATATCACCAAAATAACTACTTAAAATTGCCAAAAACTGTCCATAGCAATCCAAATAACTATAATGTCCTCCCTTCAAAAATACAAGTCCACTATTATATATGCGTCTTCTAAGCCTTCTTGCCATATACGGCGGAGTATCTTTATCACGTTTTCCCCATATTATCAGCGTAGAACACCTTATATCCTTAAGACAGTAATCGAGATGGAAATTGACGATATTTTTAAAAGTCTCTCGCATATCTCCGCTCAACTTGCGATAATCGGCAGATCCGCACTTGCTGACATCCATTTTTAGAGACTTTTTCAACCTATACGAGAATTTTTTGCAGAATTTTTTGAGTGAAAATCTAGGCTTAAGCCCTGCGCTATCTACCAACACAATGCTTTTAATATTATTGTTACGGCTAGCCAAAAGCATAGCAACACGCCCGCCAAAAGAATGTCCAACAAGAATAACTTCTTTCATTGAATAATTTTCAATGATTTCTTCGATCCCATTGGCGTAGTCTTCAAGCGTCAACACACCTGGCAAAGGCGAATCGCCAAAACCGTAAAAATCAACGAGTGTACAACGATATTTAGTCGAAAAATACTCTCCTGCGCCTCTAAAACTATCAATACTTCCGCCCCAACCGTGCAAAAATATTATGTCTTGCCCCTGTCCAAGCATAACGTGATTGAGCATAATTACCACCTCAAACAAGCATTAAAATTGCTTATATGATATAAATATGCCTAATCGGTTAACAAAAACACAAAAATATCAAAAAATGTTGAAAAATGTAAAATAATACAACAATAATATACTAAATATCCCTCTTCCACATAATAAGAGCGTCGTCTTTTCCGCCATAAAACTTAATTCGCTTACCTTCGGTTATAAAACCAAACTTATGATATAATGATATGGCTATAGTATTTTTTTCATTGACTTCCAGTGTAATCGCAGTTAATTTTTTCTCTTTTGCAATCTCAATCATATCTTCAATCAACAAAGCGCCTACGCCCTTGCCTCTATAATTTTCTTTGACCGCTAGATTATTGACATTGCCTTCATTACATATATTGTAAAAACTATAATAACAGATTACTTCGCCGTCAACAATACCTACTCTTGCAACGGCATTTTTATCGGAAGCGAGAGCGCGAATTTGATCTAAAGTCCAAGGCTCGTCTATACTAGCCCTTTCAATATCAAAAACTTGATTGCAAAATACGTATGACAAATTTTGAAAATGTAAATTATCCATACAAATTATTTATCCGTTTTATCCATATTTTTTGCTTCATATTCTCTTTCTGCCTGCGACTTCTTGAGATACAGCGGTACCAAAGCACCGATTTCGCCTTTAGCAACTTTTGACTTGACTATCTCAATCAAAGCGTTGGGATCGGACGGCGAAGCCTTCTTTATCACTCGACAATTTACCTCGTCAAGTTCAGTCGCGGAAATCTCGCCCATACTTACCATATTGTCAAAACCGCCATTGAATTTTCCGTAATAATAACAATTATGCCTGCAATCTATCGCAGTATAAAATTCTTTATCAGTGCAAGAATACGCAAGTTCCTCAAGCGCATTTATTGCCACGCAATTTTTATTGCGCGCAAAAGCCAACGCATTTACAGTCGACACACCAATTCGTATACCTGTAAAAGACCCGGGACCGACTACCGCAGCAAAGCAATCTACTTCGCTAATTTTTATGCCGGCTTTATCAAGCAATTTATCTATCATTGGGAGAATCAATGAATTATGTTTTTTTGCGCCGTCAAGACTTGTCTCACTGTACATCTTACCGTCTGCGCAAAGCGCCACAACCATATTATCCCAAGCGGTATCTACTGCCAAAATCTTCATCGTCATTTTCCTTATATATTGTTTTACTATATTTTCTTCATATTTTTACTCTAATTTAGTTAATTTTGTAGAATAATTCTAAAAATCAACTTAAATAAGAATACATTTCCGCTTAATTGAGAAGTATCGCATATTAAGCATTTCTTGCAGGTTTATACCAAGACAAGGATAAATCTCCATCTTGAATCGGCAAATCTGATTATATATTGACTTTGCCGCCCACTTATCAATGCATACGCGTTGACTTCAAAGCCTTACACGTTCAAAACAAAACCTAACTGCCAACAAAGAAAACAGAGACTATAAATTCAAATCAATTCCCTGCACTTTAAATAATCTATCGCAATCATTGAGAGAATCGTCAAGCGTAGATACGTCGATAATTATAGACTCAGGCACATCTTCAAACTTATTCCACTCTATTACGCAGACGCCGTCCATATATAGATATTCATTTAATCCAAGTTCGTATAACTCATCCTCTTCGACGACTCTGTACAAATCAAAATGATATAGCGGAAGCCTTCCCTTGTACTCTTTCATAAAAGCAAACGTAGGAGACGTGACAATCTCATCTACTCCAAGACTCTTTGCAAGACACTTTGTAAAAGTCGTCTTACCCGCGCCGAGTTGACCGTTGAGCAATATCACTTCCCCGCCATTGAGCCGCTCGGCAATCTTTTGCGCAAGATAAGCGGTATCTTCCAAACCGTGTGAATAATACTCAACTATGCCCTTATTGTCATTTACCATTTTGTCCATATCAATTTAAAATTACTATTTTATGCTTCCCGATAGATTTTTGCATATTCATTATATATTAGTTGACAAGTTTTTGCAATAGATTTATAATTGTCTCAACAATAATTCTTTGAGGGTGGGTGAAATTCCTCACCGGCGGTAAAGTCCGCAAACGCTGCAAATCTCATATACAGCGCCGAACAAGTGCAATTCTTGTACCGACAGTAAAGTCTGGATAGGAAAAGGATAATTAAAATGACAAAAACAGTTTCTAGAAGCAAGTGGCTTGCTCTCACTGCCATATTATCGGCAATGGCAAGCGTTCTGTACTTTTTGGAAATGCCAGTACCGCTTATGCCGGCATTTATCCAATTCGACTTCTCAATGCTCCCCATATTCATAGGCAATATTGCGCTTGGACCTTTGAGCGGCATTGTGATTACTATAGTAAAAGATTTGATTCACCTCATAATAAAAGGCGCAGGCGCAACCGGCGGTATAGGTGACTTGGCAGATTTCTTTACCTGTATGTGCTTTATTGTGCCGTCGGGATTGATTTACAAGAAATTTTCCAACTTCAAAGGTATGACTATAGGACTAATTGCAGGCTGCATATCCTCCGCATTGTTGTCGGGACTGGTATTCAACGCGCTCGTCGTATACCCCTTATATGACAAATTTATACTGCCAATGACGGCAATAATAGGAATGTATCAGCAAATTCGTCCGTCGGCTAACGGCCTTTGGGAAATATTGGCTATGTTCAATATGCCGTATACCTTCTTAAAATGCGTAGTCATAAGTATAATTGCCGTGATAATAGCAAAACCTTTGAGTTCACTATTAAAAATAAACAGAGATACTAAACAGACTTGATAGCAAAATAAACTTTCAAAATCATTTAAATATAAATACGGTCGATTATCCAAGGTTTTTCAAAGAATTTTACTTGACAATCGACCGTAATTATTTATTTAATTTCTTCTTACTTTTACGGAATAAAATAATTTTGACAAATCTTCGTCTTTTGCAGAGTCACTTTTGTTCAACTTATTTATCTCGTAAAGTATATCCATATCAAACGAAACTAATATTTCCTCAAAGCCGTAAACGTCGTTGATATCGGAAATTATACTAGTCTTAAGCGCTTCGCGTTGAGTTCTGCTGTAGAGCGGATGAGGCAATACCCCCACCAAAAGCCTATTGCCCCAAATCAACACACTGCAACTGTCTATCTGCTGATTTTGCGACAAAATCAGTTCTACACCTTGTTTTGCCAAAGCCGCGTCTTGCTGAACGTAATTTACGTACGGTACATCTTGATAAAACATATCTCTCCTCCTTAATCGTATATAAGTATTTTGGACGAGATATATGAATTATATTCTTGCACCCTTACACCGGCTTGTTGTCGTCAATCTTTTTAAAGCCATCCACAACTTCTTCTTCGCCGTAATGCGTGACGTTGGCGCCATTAGACCAAAGCGTCTCCAACGAATAAAGACGTCTTGTCTCCTCATAGAATATATGAACTATCACGTCACCGTAGTCAAGGACAGCCCAGCGTCCTTCTTGCTTTCCCTCAACTCTCAACGGTTCTACGCCTGCTTTTGACATTCCTTCTTCTACGATATCGGCGAGCGCTTTTACCTGCGTATTAGATCTTGCTGAACAGATAATAAAGCAATCTGCAATGATCGTCAAATTTTCCAAGTTGACAGTGACGATATCTTTTGCCTTTTTGTCGTCCAACAATTTGCATATAAATTCTACTTTTTCCATTTTACTCCTTATTGCCACCTACTATAATAGCAGAGGTTTGATTCATTATGTATTATATTGAACATTGTTCAATTGATAAATTCTTCTATTGCTTCAAGCGTAAGCGGATATATTTCTCCGCCTTTTTGTTTTAAAAATTCATATTGAGCCAAGGCGCACTCTTTATAACCGTAATCCAACGATTTGGTTATGCAACTTCTCAAATATTCAACTTCGGGATACACTCTGCCAAGTTCTAACATATCGGCGCAAAAAATCAATTTTTGCAAATCATTCATAGATTTTTTGCCTGTGGTGTGGTATTTTATTGCCTCTAATACCTCTTTATCGTCAATTCCGTGTTGTTCCTTGGCAACCATTGCGCCCAAGAACTGATGCTCTATGGGCGTACCCACGCTATCAGACGGCACGCCATCTGTCGAATGAGGAAAATGACACAATGCTTTTGCGCAATCGTGAAATAGCCCCGCCAGCAACACTTTGTCATAATCTAAACCTAAATCTAACGTATAATTGAGCCACAAGGCGTATTTTGCAGTCCTTGAACAATGTTCAAAAGTATTTTGCGGTATATTATTTTTAAGATTTGATATTTTATCTCTATACTTGACGTACAGTCCGTTGCGCTTGATATAATCCGCAACTTGAGGACAAAGATTGTCATACTCGCCTAATATCGCATTGTATCTGATAAGCGTAGAACTTACGTCCTCGGGATGATAGTCGCATACTACGATATCTGCGCCTTGTTCGCGCCAATATGCAAGCGCTTGATCAAACTTATCGCTTTGACCTCTGGTGAATACGTAAAGCCGACATATCTTGATTATCTCTTGCGGATTCTTCCAAGTTGCAAAATCTTCCAGACTGTCTCCGCCTATGACGAAAGCAATATCTCCGTATATTTTTTTTAACTTTGGCAGGACTTCGCAAGTATAATGCTTGCCGTCATCCTTGCTCTCCAAGTCGCATATCTCGATTCTATCTACGCCGTCTAAAGCAAGTTCTATCATCTCAACGCGTTGAGAAAACGACGTGTCGCATCTCTTGTGCGGCGGATTTGCCGACGGCAATATCACAACTCCGTCAAAGCCGTCTATAGTAAGCAAATGCTTAATCATACTGACGTGTTGGTTATGAATAGGATTAAAGGCTCCGCCAAAGATTATCTTCATAAATACCTCGTATTTATTTTACACAATAATAAAAAATTTAGCAACAAGATACAAGACTTTGGGATATATTTAGGTATATTAAAATTGTTTTTGGACAATAAACAAAATATGGCAATTATATTAGATTTAATCCTGCTGACGTTGACAGTCTTCGTCACAGCATACATAGGCGCATACTTCTTACCGCTCAATTTGCCGCTCAGACTTATATTGAGCGCGCTTATTTCCATAGTCGCGGTCTCTGCTATACGAAGAGCATTTTTTAAGCCTCGTAATAACAAAATGAGTTATCGCAAATACGTGACTTATCTGATATGGCAAGGCGAAGATTACGCAAAAGATATCATTGCAAAACTTTGCGAAGATAAAAAACAATTTCAAGATATGGGCGAATATATACTTATCGACAATACTCCGGTATTTCTTTGGACAAAGTACGGCGCCATTTCCGCCGATACGATGGTAAGATATTACAGGATTTGCAAAAAGAACGGCATTCAAAAGGCTTACATCCTCACGACCAACGGTGATAAAAAAACCACGGCTTTTATAAAAAACTTCGGTGACGTAATGCTCGTCTATTCCAACTTTAGACAGATTTACAACGCCGTCAAAAAAACCGACTTACTCCCTCAAGACAGCAAAACTAAAATACCTGCTAAACAAATGCTGTCAATGATTATTCAAACGGCTTTTACTCGCAAAAACGGCTTTAGATTTATAGGCGTAAGCCTGCTGCTGCTTTTGATAAGTTTTGTTACGCCTTTTGCCAACTATTATATCGCAATAGCAAGCATAAACCTTGCTTTGGCAATAGCCTGTATGGCAGTGAGTTTGAAAAATAGTTGATAACAAATTTTATAATGAAAGATTTAAAAATACACCTCGCATAAACTCAACAAACAGAAATACAGTTAAGCCAAGCATAGTTCGACACAATATCTTATTTGCCTTTACGTCGTCTTGTTTTGATTTTTTAACAAGCAATGCCACTGACATTATAATAATTCCTACAAGCATCGCAATTACAAATGTGACAGTGCAGGTACTAAATCTTATCAAATCCAAATTATCATCCGTTGCCCAAGAGTTTTGAGGATGAGATAGATCTCTATATTTCTCAAACTGCATAATGAGCGGATAAATCCGAAGCGTGTTGACATCCGTGCTTGCACCAAAAAATGCGTTGGCTCCAAACTTAAAAAAATCAACCGCTATCGCGAAAAATATAACACTGCAAACCAGCATAGGAAATATACCAATTTTTTTGTATTGGGTTGCATATACTATTGCCAATACAAACAAACATACTGCCGACACTATTCTGCCTGTCGCATAGTAATAAGTGTATCTGACACACCAAGAGACTATCATTTCGCTTATACAATATAGCATAAAGGCAATAATTACGACGCTTGAGCAGATTATTCCTTTTTTGAATTTCTCATTGACACGCTCCATTTATCACCTCAATGCAATACAATATGCGTTTATATTACTAAACAGTAACCTTTAGATTGGAATATGCACGGTAAAAGCAGTACCTACCCCTTCTTTGCTTTCGACCTCTATAAGGCAATGAGAATTGTCGAGTATCTTCTTGACAAGCGCAAGACCAAGTCCATTGCCCTCTTTTGCGCGCGACGCGTCACCTTGATAGAACTTCTCAAAGATATGGCTCTTGACTTCGTCACTCATACCTATGCCATTGTCGCGAATGGTAAAAATTGCTTCGTCGTCATACTTTTTGAGCATAATATTGATAACACCTTCGTTATCCGTAAACTTAATAGCGTTGGAAATTAGGTTCTGCCATACCTGTCCAAAGAGCGCTTCGTCGTAGAAAATTGTCACTTCGTCAAGGTCGATATTGAGATTGATATCCTTTTCCGTCCACTTGTTTTCCAATACAATGATTGCCTGGCGAATTTGCTCGTCAAGACGGAAGTCGTTGGGCTGAAGTATCGCGTGATTTTCCAACTTACTCAATCTCAAAATATTGGACGTGAGCGTCGTCAAATCGGATACCGCGTCAATAATATCGTCGCAATACTCGTCTACCTGCGCTTTGTCAGCGCAATTCTTGATGAGTTCGGCGTGTCCCTTGATATTGGCAAGCGGCGTCTTAAACTCGTGAGACACGTTGCTGACAAAATCGCTCTTGAGAGTCTTGTTCTTGTTAAGTTCGTTGACCATTACGTTGAAATGGTGCGTGAGCATAGCCATTTCATTAGTCTTTATCTCACCGTTTTTCTTGGTCTTTTCTTTGAGTTGGACGGAAAAATCACCGTGCGCAACTCTATTGGTCACGTCAAGCAAATCTTTGATGGGATTGAAAAAATACATATTGACAATGATAGATAGCACTATACCCACAATTATACTTGCAACGCCGGCAACGATTATCGTCCACCAACTGTCGTCTATCTCAACTTGAAGATGCTCAAGTATATAATATGCACCCGAAAAAATACCCGACGCAGTCAAGATGGATATAAAACTTGCCAAACTCAATTTGACAAGCAAAGGCGTGTTGTTTTTCTTTTTTTCTTTGCTCATATTTGCCCCTATTTCTGCTTTTTGATGGCTTTGTAGCCAAGTCCTCTAATCGTGACAATCTCAAAGTCCTCGCTTGACTTGAACTTGTCTCTTATCCTCGTGATATGCACGTCGACGGTACGCTCGACGGTATCGCTGTTTGCGCCCCAAAACTCCTCCATAAGTTGACTTCTCGTAAAAATCTTGCCGGGATATGAAAGAAGTTTGTACAAGATATAGAACTCTTTTTGAGGTAATTCTATTTCGCCGTCGGGAAGTTGAGCGGTAAGCGAGTCGTATATCAACGTCGTGTTGCCGACTACCAACTTTCTCTCGCTGACGATTTGCGAACGGCGCAATAGCGCGCCTATCTTGAGAGCAAGTTCTTCGACATCAATAGGCTTGACAACGTAGTCGTCAATGCCCAAAGCATACCCACGCTTCTTGGCGTCAAAGTCGTCTATCGCAGTCATAAACATAATCGGCACGTTTGAATTTATCTTTCTTATATTCTCCGCCAGTTGATAGCCGTCCGCAACAGGCATCATTATGTCGGAGATTATCAAATCATAATGTTTTTCGCAAAACATCTCGTAAGCGCTCTGACCGTCGAGCGCCATATCCGCTCTATAGCCGCTATTCTCAAGCACGGCGCGCACGAGTTTGTTGAGTTTTATATCGTCTTCTGCGACAAGTATATTTATCACAAAATCACCTCAAATAAATTAGTTGCGTAATAATTATACCACGCAACTAAAATAAAGTAAATAGTAATTTTGTCAAAGATACTCGAGCCTTTGCTACGTTTGGCGCAAATCAAACATTGAGACCGTATTGATACGCCTGCTCAACTGCCGGCGTCCCCTTGATTTCGCCTTTTTCGTATACGCCGGTTCCGTATACAACGCCAATTTCTTTGGCACCCTCAACGCAATCGGCATAGCCGCGGAAACATTCTAGCGTGGCGCGCATTGACTCTTTTGTATCGTCGGCGGCAGTCATTATGTAATAAAACTCTTTATCTCTCACCTCAAGCCATCTGGCAACCGTGCGGTCTATCAAGGCTTTTAACTGCGCGTCAATTGAATAGAAATAAACTGGACTGCTCAACACGATTACGTCTGCGTCTATCATTTTTTGCAAAACGTCCGCCATATCGTCTTTGATGACACACTTTCCGCCCGACTGACGGCAATAATAACAAGCCTTGCAATATCCGATATTCTTTTCCGCAACGCGTATCTTCTCCACGTCGTTGCCGCTCTCTATTGCGCCTTTCATAAACGCATCGCACAGCAAGTCGGAATTTCCGCCCTTTCGGGGACTTCCCGATAAAATCAAAACTTTTTTACCCATAATATCTTACTCCTTAGTAATATCAATTATATTTTATATACCATTATGCAATCAAGCCGTTGCCGCGTAAGTACGTAGCAATAACACTCGTGCTCTTCGTACCCAATCCGCCATTCACTACAGGTCTGCCATTCTTGCCCGCGCAAGTCGCGACAAATTCAAAAGACTGATTAAATTGCGCGCTGTCCATTGACGCAGACTGCGTGATGGGATAGATATTTACGCCGCTTAAATCGTAAGTCTCCAAAAACGTGCCTACCACCATTGGCGCAGTATGCCACCATATTGGATACATCAAGATAATAGTATCATATACTGCCATCTGCTGTGCGGAAAGCAAATTCTTCAAAGGAGGACGAGCATTGTTGTCGGCTTCGTCTTTGGCTTCTCCGTACGCAACCGTCGTATAATCGTCACTGTAAGGCGTCTCTCGCTCAATCTTATACAATGCTGCGCTTGGTATCTGCTCTTTGACGAACTCCGCAAGGCGCGTAGTCGTGCCAGACCAGGAAAAATACGCGATAAGGACGTTGCTATCAGTATTATCATTGCCGTTATCAGGCTTTCCAGATTCCAATCGATCGTCAGAAGGCGGATTTTCTCCGCCTTGATTATTATCGCAAGCAACTGCCGTCAACGTCAATATTACTGCCATCAATATGCAAATAAAATACTTATAAAACTTTTTCATATTTTTCTCCGCCTACTGATTACCAATTCTTCTTTTCTTTTTTGTGGTCGTTGTTGCTCTTACGCTCTTCGACCATCTTGACAAACCACTCGACCATATTTGGGTCGGTATGCGAAAAGAATGAACTCTGCATTTTGTCAAGACTTGCCATCACCGCCATATCTTCGTCGGAAAGCGCAAAGTCGAAGACGTCAAAATTTTGCTCCATTCTTTCGATATGCGTAGACTTGGGAATAACGACGATACCGCGTTGAATCTCCCAACGCAATATTACCTGTGCGACAGACTTGTCATACTTCTGGGCTATCTTTGCGATAGTCTCATTGGTAAACAAGCCGCCTCTGCCTTCGCCGAACGGCGCCCACGCTTCTATCTGCACGCCGTATTTCTTCATCCACTCTTGCGCTTCTATCTGCTGATTGAAAGGATGAGTCTCCACTTGATTTACCATTGGTCTTATACGCGAAAAACTGCATATATCTACCATTCTGTCGGGATAAAAATTGGATATACCTATAGCGCGAATTTTGCCCTCGGCATACATATCTTCAAGCGCGCGCCAAGCGCCGTAATAATCACCGAAAGGCTGATGCAACAATACCAGGTCGATATAATCGCATTTCAACTTTTGCATTGAACGATAGACTGACTCTTTAGTCGTCTCGTAGCCGTAATGCTCTACCCATACTTTTGTCGTAATAAACAACTCTTCGCGCGGTATGCCAGACTTGACAATCGCATTGCCTACTTCTTCTTCGTTGAAATAACTCTGCGCCGTGTCTATATGTCTATAGCCGACCTTCAACGCGTCGAGAACGCATCTCTCACATTCGTCTTTGCTCACTTGATACACTCCGTATCCGAGTTGCGGCATTTTTACGCCGTTGTGTAACGTCAAATATTCCATTGATAACTCCTCCAAAATATTTTTAACGATATCAGTATAACACCGCATAAGTCAAAATGGAATTTCAACTTTGTTTATCGCATCAACTAAAAGTATATACAAAAACAAACGAGAATTTACGTCAATTATTGTTTACCTACCGCTTTGTCGTAGTCTTCGTCAGACACACATTCAAGCCATTGCGTCTTCACATTTTCGGCGGGCACTTCTATCGCAAGGTGCGAAAACCAACCGCCTTTCCCTGCGCCGTGCCAATGCTTGACACCTACAGGAATGTTGACTACGTCACCTGCTTGCATTTTGATTGCAGGTTTGCCCCATTCTTGATAATAACCCTCTCCGCCTACGCATACGAGTATCTGTCCGCCGCCTTTCTCTGCCTCGTGGATATGCCAATTATTGCGACACTTAGGCTCGAAAGTCACGTTTGCGATAAATACTTGGTCTTTTGATATGGGCGCAAGATAACTCTGTCCCTTAAAGTATTTTGCGTACGCGTCGTTGGGAGCGCCAATGGGGAAAAAGATAGAATTTTGATATTCGTCTTTTGGGGTAAAAGCAGGCGTGTGTTCGTCCCATACCTCTTTTGCAAAATTGAACGTAGCCCAACCCTTTGGCCAACCTGCATAAAATGCGGTATGCGTAATAGCCGCTGCGATTTCTTTTTTGGTAACTCCGTTGTTCTTTGCGTTTTGCAAATGATGCTTGAGCGAACTGTCGCAAATACCCTGCGACATAAGAGAAACGACGGTGATAATGCACCTTGTCTTTATGTCAATATCCGTGTTGTTCCAATTCTCACCGAATAAAATATCGTCATTGAAATGAGCAAAATCCGGCGCAAATTCGCCGAGCGCAGCCCTTCCTGCCGTCTGTACGATTTTCTTATCCATAATATTCTCCTTTATTCGTTTGGTCTCAACTCTCCATAGTAATAAGAGGCAGTTGCTCCGCCGTCAATTAGAAAGTCTGCGCCAGTAATGAACGCGCCTTTATCACTCATCAAAAGTTCTGCCACGTTGGCAACTTCGTCTGCCGTGCCTGGACGGTGCGCAGGACACTTTGCAAACATATTCTTATAAAACTCTCCGCGCACGCCGTTGAACTCGTCTATCGCAAGCGGCGTAACAATAATGCCGGGCGATATGGAATTTAGCCTTGCGCCACGCTCTCCCCATCTGACTGCTTCGTACATTACTCGTTTTTCATTACAGCGCTTTGCCATTTGATAAGCGTGCAAAGTATCGCGAATATTTTGAGGTTGCAATACGTCAAGTCCCAATAGATCTTCTGTGGGCGTCGTAGCAAGTTGTTCGTCTATATTATTACCTAAAGCAGGCATTCTGTGTCCCGACTGACTTGATATTGTCACACCAACGCCGCCGCGTTTTATTACTTTGCCTACTTCTTCCAAAAGTACTGCCGTACCATATAAATCCACTTTTAAAATTGCCTCAATAGGCGCTTGGCTGGGAGATACTCCCGCGGCATTTACAAGATAGGCAATCTCGCCGTACTTCTTTCCTTCTGCTATAAGTTTGATTATTGATTGGCGCGAAGAAATATCAGTCTCGACTGCAGTGCAGTCAAATCCGGCATCGTTCATAATTTTTGTTACGATTTGAGCATTTTCAAGTTTTTTGTCCCCAACGATTATCTTCTTTCCATAACCTATTCTGCGAACTATTGCCATACCTATTTGTCCTGCGCCAACAAGCAATACAACGTCTTTCATTAGAGCCCTCCTTTATTTTCTGCCGATATTTATTGATTTTAAAATATTTATAAATTCTTTCACCTGCTTTGACGGCGTCGGAGAATACAATATCCCAAATGGAATACGATATTGCCAATTTGCTGGCACTATCTTGAGCAATGGATGCACGTCTTCCCAGCCATCAACAGTAATGATAGGCGTATTTTCCTGCGCCGCTTTGTTGAACGCCCCTAAATTAAACATATCAAAGTCTTTTACTTCAACGCCACTTGAAATCAAATCCTCGCGAAGTTCGTCAATATATTCATTCCAATCCTTGCGAATCAAATATACGCTCTTGCCCCTTAAGTCGTCTATGGATATTTCCGACTTGCCATAGAGAGAATGTGTAAGAGGTATTGCAAAAGATAGTTGTTTGTCATATAAATGCGCCGCTACGCAACCGCGCTCTTCCAAAAACTTATCGTCGTAAAGCCCTGCGACTACGTCGATATGCTTGCCGAGATTCTTAAGTATCTCTACGGAATTTATAGGCGTATTGTCAAACGGTATGAGTTCTATCTTGAGGCGCGGATTGACCTTTTGAATCTCCGCCCACACATCAAGCAAAAACTTGGCGGGCGTCATTATCGACGTGCCAATGCGAATAGACTGCTCTTTGTCCTTATCTTCTATCTCTTGCGCCTTTTTGATAGCCTTGTCCGAATAATCGACTATATACCTTGCATCCTGCAAAAAACTTTTGCCCGCCTCGGTAAGTTGCAAGCCGTGATTAGTACGCGCAAACAACGTAATACCCAGCCTTTCTTCCAGTGCGTTGATTTGTTTCATCACCGCCGTTGGCGTGATATACAAAGCGTCTGCAGCCTTTGTAAAACTGCCGTTCTCCGCCACTGATATAAACGTCGCAAGTTGTGAATTATACATTGATCACCTCCGTAGGCTTTGCTTTGCCGATAGCGCTATTATACCAAATTTTGGCAGATAAATCAAGACGTAGATTTTTCCTACTTGGTATTGAAATATCTTGCGAAGAAATCTTCAAGTTTGTCAAAAGGAATTACGTCTGTCCTGTCATACAAATCTGTGTGAACTGCGTCGGGAATTATCAGCAATTCTTTGTTGTCGCCCTTTAACTTCTTAAATGCGTCTTTGCTGAAATAACAAGAGTGAGCCTTTTCGCCGTGCACTAAAAGAACTGCGCTTCTTATCTCGTCGCTGTAGGCAAGTATAGGCATATTGATAAACGACAACGGCGAAGTCTTGTTCCAACCGCCGTTGGAGTTGAGCGAACGCTTGTGATAGCCCCTCGATGTTTTGTAATAATCATAATAATCTTTGACGAAGAACGGCGCGTCGTCGGGGAGCGGGTCTACTACTCCGCCGCCCAATTCGTAAAATCCGTTTTTGTAATCAACGATTCGTTGAGCATTGAGCGCCTTTTTCATTTCGTAGCGCGCCTGCGCGCTGTCAGCCTCGTCAAAATAGCCTTTGGCGTTTACTCTCGTCATATCGTACATAGTGGACGCAACTGCGGCTTTTATTCTTGTATCTATTGCCGCAGCATTTAAAGCAAAACCACCCCAACCGCAGATACCTATAATACCGATTTTCTCGGCGTCGACGTCCTCACGACAGCAAAGATAATCTACCGCCGCGCAAAAATCTTCGGTGTTTATATCTGGCGAAGCAACGTATCTGGGCTGTCCGCCGCTCTCGCCTGTGAAAGACGGATCAAACGCAATCGTCAAAAATCCGCGCTCAGCCATAGTCTGCGCATAAAGTCCCGAGCACTGTTCCTTTACAGCGCCAAAAGGTCCGCTGACGGCAATAGCAGGAAGTTTGCATTTTGCATTTTTAGGAATATATAAATCTGCCGCAAGCGTAATACCGTAACGGTTGTGAAAGGTAACTTTTTCGTGATTTACCTTTTGGCTTTTGGGAAAAGTTTTGTCCCACTCTTTCGTCAATGTCAAAACCTCGTCTTTCATTTTAATTTCCTCCAATAGGCTACTAAATATATCCAATATTATTTTAGAACATAAAAATAACGATAGCAAATACTTATTTTCTATCATTTATCATAGTTGACAGGAATAGTAAAAAATTATATAATATTTAAAATACTAAAGGCGGTCAACTATGGAACTTCGCGTATTGAAATACTTTCTTGCCGTTGCGCGAGAAAAAAATATTACGGCTGCGGCAGAAAGCCTGCACGTCACTCAACCTACTCTATCCAAACAACTGATGGACTTGGAAGACGAACTGGGTTGCAAGTTATTTGAGCGCGGAAAACGAAAAATAACCTTGACGGAAGAAGGCACTTTCCTTCGTCAGCGCGCGCAAGAAATCGTCGACTTGGCGGACAAGACGCAAGCGTCCTTTAAGTCCGTAGACAAAACTGTCGCGGGAGATATTTTTATCGGCTGCGGCGAAACACAAGGTATGCGTGTAATCATAGGCGCAATGAAAAAGTTGACGGACGCTCACCCAGATATTAAATTTCATATATATAGCGGCAACGGCGAAGACGTGTCGGAAAGACTTGAAAAAGGATTGGTGGATTTTGGATTGTTTGTAGGAAATGCAAACCTCGAAAAATTCGATTACGTCAAATTGCCAGTATATGATACTTGGGGACTGCTTATGCGCAAAGACTCTCCTCTTGCCGATCGCGAAACTATACGCCCAAAAGACCTTGAAAACATCACTTTGCTATGCTCAAGGCAAGCGCTTACCAACAACGAACTGTCGGGCTGGCTCGGCAAAGATTTTTCCAAACTCAATATACTCTCTACTCATAACCTTTTGTATAACGCTTCGCTTATGGTCGAAGAAGGTATGGGGTACGCTTTAGCAATAGACGGATTGCTAAATACGTCGGAGAGAAATTTAATCTTTCGTCCGTTTGAACCAAAAATCAAAGCCGACTTGGTATTTGCTTGGAAAAAGTATCAAGTATTTTCCAAAGCCTCCGAATTGTTTTTGAATTATCTTCAAAAGAATTTGTAAACTGTATTTATATATTTATTTGCGTTCTAAACAAACCAAGGACTCAATATGGCAGAAGACTACGAAAGGTATAGAAATGACCCAAAATTGATATGTGTAACTACAAAAAGTCTTAATTGTTTAATTTAAACTAAAATTCCAACTAATACACCTGCTATACTTATAAGAGCAGCAACAACAAATGATACCCAACCAAAAATTTTACTATGCTTAACATCTTGTTCACTTTTTTGAGTGACTTTAGCATTGTCTTCAGATTGCTTCTTCTCAGTTTCATATAACTCTTTCAGCAAACTACATTGTTCCTTTAATTGTTCATTTTGTTCTTTTACGGCTTTTAGTTGCTCTTCTAATAGTTCCTTTTGAGCAATGTTTGTCTGCGCACCTTGGAGCAAAATAGCATCTTTCTTTGCATTTGATCTTGCCTGAGCCTCAGTTTTGCGTGTTTCTCTATCAATTTCCTCTTGTATACGCATAGCTTGCATAGCAGAACTAGCAGTATTTAATTTCTGATATAATAAATCTAATGGTTCACCCATAATTATTCCTTCCGATAACTTAATGTCTTAACTGCATATCTACAGTCTCATTTTGACGTTTTTTAATTTCTTCTACCAAGAATTGTATATCAACATCGTGATTGAATCGGTTCCAAGTCTTTACAACATGTTTAAGGTCAATCAAAAATGTATGCACATACTCATGAGGCTTGCTATTATCTTTCCATGTAGATTTTGCAAAGCCTATATACTGAATATTATCTTTTGAGCAGAAAATCTCTCGCTCTTTATCATATGGTAATAGAAAAGCATTATAGACATCCGTAATTTGGTATTTTTTACCACCAGCATTCTTTTTTATAAAATCACCATATGTAATTTGTTTCTGAATAGAGGTCGTTTCAGGCAAATCACTCTCTACACCAGTATAGCCAAAACGATAAAATTTTGAGTCTAACACAAATGCCGTTGTTCCTTGTAACAAAATGGTATCAGGGCGTAAGTCGCTACTTTTTGTTTCTCTGTAGTTATTACGTACCAACTGCCATTTCGCCGTCGGATTGAAATCTTTCATATCTCTTACATTGCTAAATATAGAATCAATCATTCTTTCAAAAATATAAGAATAGTGATCAACCCCATATACAAATTCATTGCTCTTATCACTAGAGTCCAAACCGACAACCACATTCAGTAAATGCTTAAGGCGTAATTTTTTGTCATCATCAAAAGTCCTCTCCAATTCTTTTTTCAATGTAGAAATATATAGCTTTTTTACAGCCGAATTGAATAGTTTACTTTCAATAAAAGTAGAGTTAAGGCCAAATAGCCAACCAATGAAATCTATGCTTTTCTTAACACAGTATTTATGAATGTCAACTAGTATATTATCAACATTACTCTTAACTTCTACCGTAATGTTAGGATATATAATGTTTCCATTAGAAACTATAGGCTGAGACTGCATAGTTCTTTTCCAATTTACTCGCCCCGATTGATTGACTTCATATCGTTTCTCACGGTTCACATAGAAACTATTGGCTAGGTAATCTTTTATCACCCACAGATACGACATTAAAGCAAATTCACCTTTATTTACCATCTTATTATTCATTTGTGACGGTTCACTAGATGATGTTTTTGCTATATTTATTGTTCTTAATAAGTCAATTATATCTGCTCGCACACTTTCAGCATTCACATCAAATCGATAGGTTTCTGGATAGTAGAAATGTATTTGGTTGCCAATTATCCTCAAACCAACAAATGAATCATCTGTCTTCCCCGTTACAGCATGCGGATGGAAATTTTGTATTTGCTTATTCCTTATGTAAGACATTTTCCAACACCTGTTTGCCATGCTCCATAAACTTATCAATAAGTTGATCGAGCGTCTTAATATCAGAACCGAACCACTCGGCATGGTTAAATTTTGCAACATCATCCCAAAGGTATTCAAATAGCTTATATGCAAACGCATTCTTCTTTGTTTCGTTGTTGCAGTCTTCTTGTGTAGCACATAGCAATTCTTCTCTGATAAAATAAACACCAAGCTGTTTGTCTTCAGCATTCAAATCATCAGGACTACTGATAATAAAGTTATTTATTGCGTCGACTAGCATTTGCCATGTAACAGCATCCATTCCGGGAACGTAGTAGTTTTTATACTTGTGGTCATCTTTGAACTCATTTCTTATTTTTTCAAACACCCAACGACGCTTAAATGCAGTATCAAGTGTAAATACATTTTGGTCACTAGTATTCATAGTTGCAACAATATAGAGATTTGACGGAATCCGAATATTATCAAAAGTATATTGACCTGCAAAAACTTTGTTTAAGTAATTTTGCAAATTAACATTCGTAATGCCATATTCACTTTTACCATGTTTATCTCTGTCTAACAGTTGGAATATATCACCAAAAATACTCGGAGCGTTACCTCGATTCAACTCTTCAATAATCAGTGCTACAGACTCATCAGGATGCTCCAATGCCATTTTTAGTGCTAAGGCAAATGGTCCAGGATTAAACTCATATGTAACAACCTGTTTATCGTCATCATCATACACTTTCGGCAGAATTTGTCCAACAAAGTCTGTATTCGTATAATCCATATAGAAAGTTGTGCGTATTCTATTTTCCTTAGCTACTCCACAAGAACTCAAAAACTCATTTTCCACATAATACGACTTGCCACAACCGGGTGTACCATAAACTATTAGATTTTGTGAACCTCCTTTGTTAACATCAAATAAGCATTTAGTCGCTCCTTGCTCTTCTGCAGCATCTTCGCAATTATTTTCATTTCTAACCCTGTGTATAATTTTTGAAAAAGCAACATTCGAAATACCACACTCTTTTACAAATAATGCTATTTGTCCCATTCGAATAAATGAATGTTCCTTGGGCTCAATATTTAATTTTTGTAATACAATTTGCTGCCAATTACCGTTATAAAATACTGGTAATATATTTGGAAAAATCATATGCATATATTTCATTGCCCACATTTTTCCAGTTAAAGTAGGCATAGCCTTAAATAATTGAGCATATAACTCAGCGTAATCGTTAAGATCGTTTAATTCTCCAAAATTACCAATAACCGTAGCGCCAGCAACTAATTCGTCACGAATACTCGTGCCAAGTTCAATCGCCTCAGTCTCAGATAAATAGCGAATTTTTCTCGCTCCACCTGTCACCCATGATGCGTGCTCTTTACTAAAGAATAACCCGTATTTATAAGAATTTCCTCCAGCTATACTTCCAAATATCTGATAGTGTGGATCGTATTCAAGCATATAACACATATTATATTCAGCTTTTTTATCACTTAAAAATATTTTATCTAGAATTTCTCGTCCAGACATCCCACTTAAAATAGATGGAGAAAAATGAGTTTGAAATTCTTTATAAAGAGCATCTGCATCTTGATCAATCGTTGATATAGCCGCTGCTTGTGCTCTAAACCAATCTGGAGTAAGTTCATCAGGGACATCATTAATAGGTTGATCAAGATAGCTCATCTTAACATCAGACAATGACAAATAATTCTGTACTCTCGTGCTGTAACGTTCTAACGAATCCTTGTCAACACCATTACGCAATTTAACTGTTCCATTGGGTTGTTTTTCAAAATAATAGTTCAGCCCGTCGTTTATAATGTTATTTAATATGCGTAAAGTGCCTACCTGCTCTTTTGCATCTGCTGTACATACTTCTTCTCCTTCAAGAAGCGCATCGTAAATACCGTAGTTGCGAAATGTATATGTGCCATCCTCATTGGTTCTAATTCGGAATACACACTCTTCACTTAAGGCCGTCAATAATTGTGTAAGCTGACTTTCTTTTTCCCGCAAATTAACATCAATGGTTGCCTGAGTCAGCCAAGAATACAGAATCTGTTTATTCTGTACATCTTGTCGAATGTAAAGCGAAACAATGTCTATATTTTTGGTGTAGGATATTTTTTTAGAATATCTCTTACCACCCGTTCTCTCTTTGCTAAATGGGAAATCTTGATTAACAAAATTAAATTTTGCCAATCTCCAACCTAACTCAAATGCTACTTGTAAAGCTTCCATTTGAGAAGTATAAAGTGGGTTATTTGCTATAACCTTTTTCAATGTCTCTGCTTCACATGCGAAATATTGGGAAAGATGAACAATTACCTCATTAACAGGTATAATTTTATCCCCTTCCTCCTGTGCATAAACAAATCCATCCCCCTGGATTCCACTCTCCCATATGGACAAAAGAAGTGCTAATGCCGCTTTTACATTTGGCAATGATGACTTTATTCCTAATTTTAACTGAAGTTCCTGAAATTCAACTTCTTTCTTTGGATTCATTTCTCTATTCTCCTAAATATGTTTTTATCTTTCTAGCAACTGCAAATGCTAAAAGAGGAGGCACTGCATTTCCCACTTGTTTCATTTGCGAGCCTTTATTCCCATAAAATATAAATTCATCAGGAAAACTTTGAATGCGTGCAGCTTCTCTAACAGTAATCGCACGATCTAAAAAAGGATGCGTAAACTGTCCTGATGAAGGTGTGTCAAATCGAGTTGTGATAGTAACAGACTGTGCATACGTTTGCATCCGACACCAAGTGCCACTATATATTGATTTTGTCAACATTGATTTTGGTAAGGCACTTTTATTTCCCTCTGGCGGTATAAGTGCTAATTTTGCTAATGCCAGTGAAGAATGGTTAGTAGCTTGATGGTTATATAACATTTTTGCTCCTTTACGCAACTCTTTTTGATAAATCGTTTGTGACTCCAGTTGATATGCTGTACAATGACTCCCCTCACCAGAATTTAAATAATTAAGATCACTTATAGCATCCCAAATTGTAACTTTATAATCAACCGGTTCAGGAAACTTAAAATCAACTCCTATTTCATTCCCAACAATAAAGGCTCTACATCTATTTTGTGGCACTCCATAATCGGAAGCATTTAATACCGTGGATGTTATATTGTACCCAATCCCTTTAAATAATTCTGCTATTTCTTGTTTAAAATAGCCATTCTCTGCAGTCAAAATTGAAGGAACATTTTCTATAACAAAAAATTTAGGCTTAACATATTTAACAACCTCAAAAAAATATCTAAATAGGAAATTGCGTGGGTCGTTAATGCTTTTCCTTTTTCCTTTTTGCGAAAACCCTTGACATGGAGGTCCGCCAATAACAACATCCACACTTCCTTCTAATGAACTAAATAAGTTTTTAATATCAATTTTTGTGATATCATCGTTAATCATTTTTGTTTCAGGATGGTTTTGGGTATATGAATTTGCTATTGATTTATCTATTTCATTAGCTAATACAATATCAAAGCCTGCTTTTCTAAACCCTAATGAAAGTCCCCCCACCCCTGAAAATAAATCTATTACCTTCTTATTCATTTATACTTAGTATCCTTTTCCTTGCATTATCAAAATACTTCTTGTCCAACTCTATGCCAATAAAATTTCTTTTTAACTTTACTGCTGCCGCACCAGTTGAACCGCTACCCATAAAAGTATCCATAATCGTATCCCCTTCGTTCGTAAGGACTTCTATAAAATGTCTTAAAATGACCTCAGGCTTTTGAGTAGGGTGCTTACCATAGCGTGTTTCAGATTGAGGGACAACTGACGACTCAATAAAATCATGCAATACTCTGCCATTATTATGAAATGTTCCTGTTCTCTTTTTATAAATAAAATATATCCAAGCTTCTGTAGAATTTACAAAATGTAAATTCATATTTCGCGGCATCGGATTAGTTTTATGCCATATTCCTGTTGTTTTATAATAAAATCCATGTTTTTCTGCCAAATTTATTATTGTTTCAACTTTTATAATCGACATAAAAATGATAACTGCACCACCTACTTTAACAACACGGCTTAATTCAGCAAAATAGTCGTCCATACATAGCTTCCATTTGTCAAACTCCATATCATCCCAGCCAGCTCCGCCAAAATAATTTTCTCTCATCGCTTTTAGATTGGTTTCTCTTTTTTGCATAAAAAGCCCTAAATTGTATGGAGGATCAGTAAGAACTAAATCTACAGTTCTTTTTTCCAGGTTACGCATCTCTGTATTACATTCGCCACATCTTATATCTATCATCTTCTTTTCCTTTTGTCTTCGATATCACCACTTTCTTCAATTTCCATTATGTCAGAAATATCACAATGCAATGCTGTACAAATCCTCAATAATATATCTGTATTTACATTTTCATTCCTACCAAGTTTTGCGATAGAAGAACCGCTAATGTTTGCCATTGATTGCAAATCGCATTTCTTAATATTTTTGTCAATAAGTAATTTCCAAAGCTTTTTATAACTAATCGCCATTGTAATCTCCTTTTCCATGTGCTATCATTATAACACAAATACAAATGAAATGCAATAGGTTTTATAAGATTTCTCGCAATAAAATATGCGAACTCATATTTAACTGTTCAATTACTTAGTTGCATTGTTATAAAATGCCATTAATTTATCTATATGCCGTTTCACCTTATCTACAACTGTCGGTGGCTGAGTAACAACTAGATCATCATCAAATGAACAACTCCATGCAAGGAAAGCACGGCTGACTTGCACCTCGGCCGCAAAACAAAACAATTCCTCATCAACGACATTCAATGAAATTTGTCTTTTTTGCCTTAAACTTACTATTTGCTCATCTCCTACTACATTCCAAATACTTGCCATTTGTGCTTCTATATAACGAATTTTTTCGTTATGTTTCCGCAAACCGATGTTTTGCGTAGTCTTATGCAGATGTTAAAACTATAATTTGTATTACTGCGTCAAGGCATAAAAAAATAAGCACCTACTCTCCGTTTTGGATTGTAAGTGCTTATTTTTAGGTTTAGTCCATTATTTTGCCCTGAAAAGCCGTTATTCTACTCATTCCTCTTGAGACAAACTAGAGTTTCGATATGCTTTGTATTTGGGAACATATCGTAAGGCGTGATTGACGTAGGTTCGTACCTGTCAAGAAGGACTTTGACGTCTCTTGCTAATGTCGCAGGATTGCAGGATACGTAAATAATTTTATCGGGCAAAGCCGATAAAAGCGCTTTTAGGACTGCTCCGTCGCAACCTTTGCGAGGCGGATCAAGCACGACAATAGACCTGTCGAGACGCGTTACGACCTTGGGAAGTTCTTGAGCGCAATCTCCGCAAATGTTGATTATCTTGTCGTCATTGCCGTTGAGTTTTGCCAAAACCTTGGAGTTGGCAATTGCCTGCGGCACTATTTCTATAGCGTAGACCTTGTCTGCGTACTTTGCAAATATATTGCTCATAATTCCTATGCCGCTGTATGCGTCGATTACGTTGGAAATACCGCTGTCTTTTATTATCTCGCCTACTTTGGAATATATCATATCCCTTACGTCGTCGTTGATTTGCATAAAGGATTGAGGCGACACGAGATATTTTACGCCCAACGCTTCGCCTTGCAATGCGTCGTCTCCGTAAAGAGTAATTACCTTTTCGCCCATAATGACGTTGGTGCGACGTGTATTGGGAGAAATATAAAGAGAAAACTCTATGTCAAGAGTATTAAGCATAGATATCAGACGGTTACTTTTGGGCAAGCCGTTGCCATTGAGTACGGCGCATATCGCGTACTTGCCGTCGACCTTGCGTATCACAAGGTGCCTGACAAGTCCTTTGTGATTTATCTCGTCGTAAGCCGTCAGTCCCTCTTCTTTCATATAATCTAAAAACGCGTCCAATATAGCCTGCATACCCTCGCTGTTGAGAAGACAACTTCCGCCCTCTCCCTGCCTGCAGAACGGTACGACTTTGTGCGAATTGGGAGCAAAATATCCGACGACTAACTTGCCGTCTTGATAAGATATGGGAACTTGAATCTTGTTGCGGTAGCCTATCTGCTTTGGACTTGCAACTGTATTGTCGATCGCAAATTCTCGTTTGCACTCTCTTTCTAAACAGTTTTTGACGTGAAGCCGCTTGATCTCCAACTGCCTTGCATAATCTATATGCAACGTCTCGCAACCGCCGCACTTAAAGCATATCTTGCACGGAGGGTCTACTCTGTCACTGCTTGCGACGAGTATCTTGACGACCTTTGCAAAACAAAAAGACTTCTTGACTTGAGTAATCTGCACCTTGGCTGTCTCGCCTACCAGCGTACCCGGGACAAACAAAACGACGCCGTCTACTTTTGCAACGCCTTCGCCGTCCATACCCACTGAAGTAATGTCAACTGTCAAAATTTCGCCTACTTGCATAATACTCCTTCCGTACTTAAATATTTTAAAGCATAATTATGACAATGTCAAACGGCAAGTTTAAGTACGAATAAATTAGTCATAATTTCTTTGGAGGGAATTATGAAAAAACAATCTACAAAAAAAAGTAAACAACAAAAATCAAATCAAAGAGTAAAAATGCGCTCGATAGACGAAGCAAATATGAAAATGGCGCTTAAGGACGAGGCGGACGGCAACGGCAAACCGTATTAACATTCTTGACATAGATACCGCAATAAGTTAAACTTGTGGTATGGAAAACTTATGCCGACTCTGTCCGAGAAAATGCGCCGTTGACAGAAGTAAAACACGTGGATATTGCAACCAAGGCTCGCTCAAAATTGCGCGAGCGGCTTTGCATAAATGGGAAGAACCTATAATCTCGGGAACCAACGGAAGTGGAACGATATTTTTTAGCGGCTGCAATCTCAAGTGCGTATACTGTCAAAATTTTGAGGTATCTCGCGGCAAGGGCAAGGATATGACGCCAAGCAGCCTTGTAGATATATTTAAAAAACTCGAAGACCTAAAGGCGCACAATATCAATTTGGTCACGCCTACTCACTTTGCAGACAATATAGTCGAGGCTTGCAAAATCTATAAGCCGAAAATTCCTGTCGTATATAATTGCGGAGGCTATGAAAGTCTTGACACTTTGGAAAAACTAAAAGACGTCGTCGATATCTTTATACCCGACTTTAAGTACAGCAACAATGCCCTTGCGACAAAATACAGCAACTGCAAAGATTATTTTGAAGTATGTACCGCCGTTCTGCTTAAAATGCGACAACTTCGCCCAAAAGATATCGTCAAAGACGGCATAATGAAAAGAGGTATGATAATACGCCATCTCGTGCTGCCAAACGCAATCGACAATACTAAAGGCGTGCTTGACTGGATAGCAACCAATATGCCTAAAAATACCTACGTCTCTCTTATGGGACAGTACGTACCTGTAGGCATTGCGTATAAATTCCCCGAGATAAACAGAAAACTCAAGCCGTTGGAATATAAAATCGCGACGCAATACGCTTTGAAATTAGGTCTTGACAACACCTTTGTTCAAAGCCTTGACAGCGCAAACAAAGACTTTATCCCAGATTTTGACGAAAAGTCATTGATATAATAATATAAGTTGTATCAATTGTTTATAATATCTATCGGCTTTTTCTTCAAAAGGCGTTTGATTGGCAACATACTGCCCAGCGCGCAAGTGATAACAGCCACGCCGAATACTGCTAATGCAGACAACCAATTGGCTTCCATTCCCATAAAGATGTTATTACCGAAAAACATAATATAGTTGCATAATGCTATCCACCCAACAGACAAGAGTATCGCAAGTACAAAACCTATCAATCCAATCAGCAAAGATTCTATCGAGAATATACTTATCAATTCTCTGTTCCCTGCGCCCAATGCTTTCAATATACCAATTTGCCTTTGAGACGAACTTATAGTCGCGCTTATATAATTGATTATCATTAAGATAGTAAAAATCAAGAATATTACGCCCGTGCCTACTCCGCAATACTTAATTATTTTTACAAACATATAACCGTTGTCCAAACCGTTCATTGCAGACCAATATATCGGGAAATAGAAGTTCTCGTCAATATCGTAACTTTGCGAAAGAGCAACCAACTGCTTATCTTTGTTTTTATCTCCGCTTAATGGCGTATACAACGCCCATATTATATCGTCTTTGTAGTCGTACTGACTTAAAAATGACTCTGACATTATTAAATGTCGAGCAACGTACGGAAAAGGATTAACACTATCGTCAATTATACCTACTATTTTGAAATCTTTGGGTGCTTCGTCCTCTCCCAATTGCAACAACATTTTATTATTTAGGCAAAAATCAATCAACTCTTTATCTCCTGCGGTTTTATTATGACCATAACAATTATAATACAACGTAACTAATCTTGTACGACTAAAGATAATTTCATCATCGGCAAGTGTGGTAAAGTCCCTAACTTTTGTTATTTTATAACCTTCTTCCTCCGTGTATAATTTTCCATAAGAACTCGCTGATAAATAGGATATATAACTGATATTTACCCCAGCCATTGAACCGCTTTTTACACTCGCCGTCGGTAACGTATGATGATAATCGATGTAAAACTGCGAAACAAAAATGCAATTGTGAATTGAATGGCTTGTAGCATCACTTAACTCCATTTGCAAATTGCCATATTCATTAAATTCTTTTTCCGTCATTGTCTCCGGAACGTTCTTTAATGGCTCATATTTTGCCATATCCAATCCAGTATCTACTACTCCGACTATTTTGTAATATTGTCCATACGATTTGCCAATAATAGCATTATATGAAACAATTAATTCTTGTATATCCTTCTCCCAATTGTACAGTCCGTATTCAAGATAAATGTCGCAAATATACGCTGGAAGAGCAACTTCCATCTTGTCCTTTGGCAACCGACCTGCAAGCATCTTCAACCCCAATCTCGCCAAATTATCATCAGTCAAAGACGTTACCCCAAGTATACGACCTGTATGAAAGTTATCGTTCTCTCTATATTCGGGGATTTCGTCTACGCCGTCAAACCTTGTATCATAATATATTTTGTTGAACTTGAAGTCAGGCAATTCGTCGCAAATCTTTTTTACATTCTCATTGGATATTCTAGTTTCTCCGCCGACATTATGCAAATTAGAATCTGGTTGCAATTTCGACCCAAGATGTACTATCTTTTCGCCCTTTGCAATCAAATTACTATACTCAACGGTAACGTTGTTACTTTGCGCCATAGTTACGGCAACTGAAATAAACGACAGCGCAAATACAACCAAAATCAACGTCACAATCATACGGAATTTGTGCCTTAATGCAAAACCTAAACCTAGTTTTGCTATATTACGCGCGCTCATCCCCTTTGAAGGCAACGTAGATTTTATTTTTAATATAGGCTCTTTATCTTGCTTATTATTTTCGTTAAGCGTTGCTTCCCCATCGACACATTCAATTATTGTATCAGCATATTTCTTCACCGACTCGCCGTCGTGAGATACTACTATCACAAGTCTTTCTTTGGATAATTCTTTTAACAATTCAAAAATAGTTTGGCTTGTCGCGCTGTCAAGATTTCCGGTTGGCTCGTCTGCCAAAATTATATCGGGAGACTTTACCAAAGCCCTTGCCATAGCCACTCTTTGCTTTTGTCCGCCCGACAATTTGGATGCTTTTCGTTTTTCATACCCATCAAGGTCAACTGCCTTTAATGCTTGTTGTATCTTCTCTATATCAGTCTTTTCGCCTTTTAAGTCTAATGCCAAGGCAATGTTTTCTCCTACTGAAAGTTCTTCAATAAGATTAAAATTCTGAAAGATAAAACCCACTTTATTCTTACGATATTCGTCAAGGTGATTGCACGATAGCGTGTCGAGACATTCGCCATCTACGATTACTTGTCCGTCGGATACGCTATCTAATCCGCCCAAAATATTCAACATCGTCGATTTTCCGCTTCCCGACTTGCCTGTAATAAAATAAAGCCCGCTGTCCTCAAACGTAATGTTGACATCTTTGAGCGCTTTGACTTCGTCTTCTTTATCTTTATTATAAATCTTTGTAACATCTTTTAACTCAATCATACAAATAACCTCTTATATAAAAACTGCTATTTTTTGATTAAATACGTTAAGACGCCCTTTTGGGGCGTCTTAAATCTTGTCATTGTATTGTATTAGCCTCTGACGATACGTCTGCTGTGGGAGTAGCGTCCGCCGCCGTGGTCGTATCTACCGCTTGTGCAGTCTCGGTTGCAGGCTGCGATTCTACCGCAGGTTGAGGCTGGCTTGATGCGACTGTATCGGCTGTGGTTTGAGTTTCGGCAATCGGCTCTTCCGGAGGCGGTGTAATTCCGCCTGCGTCTGCAACGCCTTCCGTCTGCTCTGCTTGCTTGTAATTGGACATAAGCAACGTATATTGGCAAAGCACTAGCCATACCGCGCCTACTATGGCGCAACCAATTGCGATATACAGAATCATATAGGTCTGTCTTGTCATAAAGTATATCAAACCGCCTATAGTGACCATAAACATCATATACGGCATACAGTCAATTACGTTGGCTCTGCCTCTGACAATTCTAATAAATATACCTACTATCATAAGTATTGCCGCCAACGCCGCAAATACCATAGTCACGATCTTCTCCGTCTGCGTGGCAACAAATTCAAAATCTTCAAAGACATTAGACTTGCTGATTATGAGTATCAACAAAGCGCCTATTACGCAAAGCATAGAGATAAAGAAGCCGTATTTTGTGAATATAACTTTAAAATACATCGAAAGTTTGCTCTTTGCTTTGTACGATTTGTCATTATGATTGCGCTGCACACTGGGACTAAACATAATCAAACGTATTGTAAATAGCACCAATACCGCAACCGTCACGGCAAGCGTAGCAATGGATATGCCGTCAAACGAAGCAAAGTTCTTGAATATAACACACTGCGCTATCATACTCGCGCATATCATAAGCGCCATCAATAAAAACGCGTCAAATGAGCATACTCTTCTCTTTTTTACAGTAATGATAAACCAGGCTAACATTATTACTGCCGCAATGCCGAGTATAATGCATATCCATACCAAGTTGGCTTTGAACAACTCGCCTTTATCGACTATGTATGAAGAAAAGAATATCGCGTACATCATCAACGCAAACGGTAATAGTGTGATAATATTAAAGTATCTAAAAAGCGCCACAATATATGCGCCCACCTTTTTCTCTTTCTTGGGCTTTTCCGGTTTTGCCGTAGCGTCGGGCTTTTTGCCCTTTTTCTTTCCCTTCTTTTTCTTCTTGTCTTGCGGCGCGTCAACTTGAGCGTCTTGGCTTTCAACGACAGGTTGCCCGACCACAGGCGCTTCCTGCGATTGAGCCGTATCAGCCTGCAAGTCTTCTTGCGGCTTATCTGTCAATACATCTTGCGCGCTTGGAGCAACTGATTCAGGATTTTCTGCAGCAACAGGTTGCTCGCTCAAAACCTCGTTTGTTTGTTCTTCCATATTCTCCCCCTTTCAAATAATTTTACGCAAGAGCGCAAAAAGTATTTGAGAGTATCTTAAATATATTATATTGTATAAAGAGCATTAAAATCAATATGTTTTTCAAAAAAAATTACAAAAACCAAAGTTTTTTTAATAAATTTTTAATTATTTGCCATTTAGACCCTTAGACTATGCCTTAAGAGACAGCGCGCAAATAAATCGGTACTTAAAATTGAAAGATATCAAACTTTCTCAAAGCCCCTTTGGGTCATCATAATATCTATGACGTCGCAAACCTTGCGAGCACACAACTCCGATTTGATGGGTATCATTGCAGGCACTTCTTTGTATGCCGAAGCCTTGGACATATCTCTAAAACGAATTTTCTTTTGAGCAATCTCTTCTTGAGAGGCGTCAATAGCAAGATAGATTTTGAGCGAATTGCCGCCAATCGTAATCTTTGCCAATAATTTTTTACCTGCTCTGTAACTGTCGCACCTAAGGCTTAATCTGCTCTTAACTCCTTTATAAGAAAGAAAACGCGAATGAAGCCTGTTGTAATACTCCATACTCTCTTCGTCAATTTCATTGATTCTCTCTTCAAAACTCTGCCTCGGTTCCGCCACAATTTTACCTCCCACTCGCATTTTAAGCGTTACTTTACCATTATAATAATTATGTCTCAATTTGTCAATACTTACAATTATAATTATTGCAAATTTTTTATTTTAGAGAAAATTGACTTAAAGCAATGCCAAGCAGGACGTTTTAGGTCAATTATAAAAAATTTAAATTATCAAATATTACTTATTGTCGTTAAGATATTTTTCACAAGCCCTTGCAAGTTGGTCAGGACAAGAAGTCGGTCTTGCTCCGCAAGAAATACCCTTAAGTTTTGTCGCTACGTCTTGGACTCTCATTCCTTCGACTAATTTGCCGATACCCTTGAGATTGCCGTTGCAACCGCCTGTGAATTTTACGTTGGTGATTATTCCATCTTCTATGTCAAAATCAATAGCGCGCGAACACGTTCCGCTCGTATTGTATGTGTAATGCATATTGTCCTCCTTTAAGTTTTACTGTTTTTTATGAGATTTCTCCACTTCGCTTTGCTACGGTCGAAATGACAATAGTAGTTTTGAGATTTCTCCACGGCGCTATAATCTAAATAACGCAATGTTCGATTGACGCCAAATCAGTATTTTATCTTTTTTATGCAATTATCGGTATAAAATTCTTTTATATACGCTTCTATATCCGCCTTCTTGCCCTTGTAAGGTCCCGGCGCTTCCATCTTGGTTGAAACCGTTGCAGTAGCCCACAATAGCGAATCAGCCAAACTGTGCGACTGTCTTTGCGTGATATACGCCGCAAACGTAGTGTCTCCGCGTCCGCTTCTGCCAGAGAGATTTCTCGCCTTGATAGGACAAGTATACATTTCGTTGCCATCAAAGGCAAGTACCTCGGCAGAATTTGTGATGACGACTTCTTTTGCTCCCCACTCGCGCAACATTTGAGCCGCAACAACTCTGTCCGTCTGCCCTGTGAGAATCTCTGCCTCTGCTGTGTCCGTCTTGAGATAATCTATATAGGGCAAAACGCGTTTTTTATCCGCCCAGTCTTCAAAATACATTTCGCCAGTATCTCTGTTGGCGTGTCTCAAAAGCGCCTGCACGTCTACGGCAATCTTGCCGCGCTTGGAAAGTTCTATCATCAAATCGCCGTCAAAGTCACCGTAAATAAGTCCGGCAAAGTGATAAACGTCGACGTCTACGTCGGGTATGTCTTGGATATAAAAACTGTCTCCCTGTCCGATACAGGTACAGGTACGTCTCTCCTTGTCCGCCGTGTGATACTTGTTGCGAATAGAAGTAGATTCTTTGCTGGGAATAAAGAATACGTCATCTTTGTCAATGACAAAGCAGTTGAGCCTGTCCTTATCCTGCGGCGCAAGTTTTGTTACGACTCCCACCTTATATCCGCCTGCATAAGCGGCTGCGGAAGAGTATATTACTGCTCCGCCTACCTCAATTATCTGATTGTCAAGATAGTCG
The DNA here is from genome assembly GCA_029060025.1 of Clostridia bacterium. Lineage (GTDB taxonomy): Bacteria > Bacillota > Clostridia > Christensenellales > UBA3700 > RACS-045. The sequence continues at coordinate 35,671 of JAIDUV010000021.1, forward strand.
ATATTATAATCTAAAGATATGTGTCCTATCTCCAAAGTATCATAATGCTTTTTCATTCGTTACCTCCAATATGTTTTGCTTGCTTTGCAAGCAGTAATATTTTTGCCTTCGGCAAAAGTTTTGTTGTCGTTTTGCGACAGTTATATTTTGATAATTTATCTTTTCATAATACTGATATACGGATTTAGATTTCTCCACTTCGCTTCGCTGCGGTCGAAATGACGCCAGACTTGGATACGCTATGGTCGAAATGACAATAGCAGCCTCTAGCGAACGAAGAAAATCGCAAACTCTTAGCACTATATTTGGACGGTATAATCTACCACCATTGCGCCCATACCCAGTATAATATTGTTGTCTCTCTCGACTTGCTCCAACGCCTTGCTTATAGGCAATACTATGCCGCCGCTATGCAACAGATCTCCAAGCGTGACGGTGAAGGTATAACTTCCGACGTCTTCTCTAATGATCTCCATATCCATAATCTCCGACTTGACTGCGTCGGTGTTGCTCAAATCAAGACCGCCAACGCCTTCGGGACGGCTCGTCTTGACAAGTCGCGAAAGTATTCCGCGCTGTCTGTCAGACATAGCGTTGTAAATTATAGATATTTCTTCGCTCGTCAAGTCCATATACAAAGTCAAGTCCATTCGCTTTGGAAGTATAGACATCTCCATACCTGCCGCCGCAACCATATCCATATCAAGCGTGATAAGGAAGTACTCCTTGTCGAGAAGCGAACCTAACTTTTCTCTTATATCGTCAAAAGTACCGTCTCCGTTGACTTTCTTTGGTACCAACGCCGTATGCTTTAACTTCAAGACTTCTACGCCGTCTTGAGCGCTATCTTCAAGTCCGAGAGGTCCTAGCAATCTGTCTGTATCTATCATCGACGCTATATTCCAACCTCCTATTGCACCGCTTATATTGAGACTGCGATTGAGAATATTTGACGTATCAAGCATAAGATTGGAAGAGCGCTCGTTCTCTTTATCTCTCGTGTATGTTATCTTCATATCGTCGGCGCTTAAGCCCGCAGGAGGAGTGTACGCCTCTATGTCAAGTCCGTCAAAGAGGGCTTCCAAAGTGTCTTTGACTTCTTGAGGGGCTACTTCGCCTTCATTGTCAACTTCGTTTATCTTTTTAGCGGAGACTTCATAGATACTGTCAAGTATCATTGCTCCTCCGCCGGTGACGCCGTCAACTGTATCGTCGGCAACGTATCTTACCGTCATATTGTCCGTCAAAGACTTCATAGTCTCGCGCACACTGTCAGAACATTCTACATTCGCCTCTTCTAGGCTCTTGCTTTCTTTGCCTTCTTTTTGATTGAGCGTATATACCATAGACTGAATTGCGTTGACTTCGCAATCAAGAAGGTCGTTGATGCTTATTTGAGTGCAAAGCCTGTCTTTCTCGTCAAGAGCGTCGACGTCTATATTGACTACCATTGACATAGTATCTGGCAACAATTCGACAAACTTGTCGTTTTCTTGCTCTATCTCAACAGGACTGTTGTAGACGATTAACATTTTGTCGTCGAGAATATACATTGCTTTCATTACTGCATTTTGATAACCGTCCGCGCTAAACGTCACGCTATTCTCCAGCATAAGCAAAAGTTCTTCTCCGTCGATAATCGGGCGGAGTTGCTCTACGCTCATATTTCTCTTTTGCTGACTTGTAAGCAACTGACCGTCGATATTTGTCGCATAGTCTTTTGCGTATTCGCCAAGTATGGAGAGTATTGCCGTTGTTCCGTCTTGCAAAGGCTTGGCAAGAGCGTACTTGTCGTTAATGTCGGCTATCGCTTTATTTGAATTATCCGCTCTGTTGCCATTTGCAAAATCAATAAATACGCCCTGCTCGTATTCAAACTTATCGGGCATATTGTTGACCTTGCAAAGTCCGTTGCGGAAATCTATCTCGTCGGGCATATCATCTTGTTTGCCATACTCATTTGCGGACGCGCCGTATACCGAGTTGAGCGCAATTTGATATACCGTCTCATTGAACATCAATCCGCCTTCAGCAAGGAAAGATACCGTAAATACGTTGTTGTGAATTTGCGCCTTAAACTCTTTGAGATTTTGCTCTATATCCTGCATAATGCCGTCAAGCGAAACTTCCTCGGCAGGCTCTTGAGACTCGTTGGAGTTGTTTTGAATCCTGTCTATAAGCATCAACAGCAATTGCAAATCCTGATTTTCGCCCTTATCTTCGACATATCTCACGGAATTGATATCCATTGCGTAGACGTTCATATCGCTGCGCGTACCGTCTATTTCAGAGATATATCCTAATTCTATAGTAACATTGACATAGAAATAATCGGGCATAAGTCCCTTTGCATTTTCGTCTTCAAGATTATCTCTGCCTCGCAAAGTCAACGTCATAATATTTTCGTCATTGTCGGCGAAGACTACTTCTTGCTCTGTCATAAAGGACATATTGCCTGCGGAAGAAACGTGAGTGCGCAAGAGATGCGCCAATTCTTCTCTAGAGAATTTTGGTTTGAAATTTTGAGCAATCTCTTGGTCTATTTGAACTTGACTCTTATTGCTCCTGTCTGTCAAATTGTTGAGTGACGTCAATCCGTATATGATTGAGCCGTCTTCTCTCAATACGTCTCTCAATCTGATTTTATCTACGCTGAAATTGTCTCCGCCTATGCCTGCAAAGCCGTCAAGCAACGTGTCATCCTTCTCACTTTCTTTCAACGTGTCTTTGAAGCCGTCGCTGATAAAATATTTGTCGTAGAGTTCTACGTCAATAAAATTGTCAAGATTCGACGCCGGCGTAAAGTTACCGCCGCTCACAGCGTCGTAATCGTATCCGTAAAGTTGTTTGAGCAGTCTGCGTATCTCCTCGGGCTTGAATACGTAGTCGTCGGGGTTTTGACTTTTGATTATATCACTGTTTGCCATTACGTTGAAGATATTGTCAAGCGTCAAGGCTCCGCCGGCGAACTTATAGTCAATGCCTTTGACATTGCTCATATAATCTTTGACTTGAACGTCAATCTTATCCTCTATCTCTCCCTCTGTCATACTCTTGCCTGTCAACTTGCGGACGATTGAGAAGAAGTCGGACATATCGTCGTCTTCCATACCGTCGATTATAATCTTTACGGAATTTTCTTCGCTTCCCGACGTCATCTTGGGAGCGTCAATTATCACCGTGACGTAAGCGAGTTGAGGCAACAAATTGGAATATTTGCTTAAATCAACTTCTTCGTCTTCCTCAGGCGCGTTGCCGTCCTCTTGCGGCGAATCGACATCCGCCTGAACGTTTTCTTGCGTCTCATATAGTTTTGCTTGGAGATACAATATTATTTCGTCGTCGTTTATTCTTGCGCCCAACACTTCTGCCGACTTGAGCGCTTCGCTCATATTGTTCATATCAATGTTGAGTTCCATTAGATATGCAAACTCGCCTGCCGTCATCTTGGGATTTATTGCGCTTATGTCCCTATCGTCGTCTGCCAACGCCGACTTGTCTATTGAAGAGCCAAAATTCTCCTTTAAGCCCATTACGCTATGCAACAAATTACCCTCTCCGTCGTCAACGATCTTGCCTTCTTGCAAATAATACTTACCCTCGAGTTCGCCAATAAAACCGTCTGCGTTTGCCGTCTTGTTGATATCGGCGCTTGCCACCTCGTAGGTGTAAGTCTGTTTCATAATATTGTACAACTTCTCCGGCTCTATCTTATGTTCTTCGTCCTCGTTGAGAAGTCCCGTGCCGCATACCACTTCAAATAAGTCTGGTAAATACGCGCACTCGTCGGTAAAGAGAATTTCGCAGCCAATCTTTTCCTGCATTTGCGAAAGTCCGCTCTTGAGTCCTTCGTCTACTTTAGCGCATATATCGTCGTATGTCAAAGACGAAGTGTCCATTCCAAACTTACCCGCAAGAGCCGTCAAAGTCTGAAGATGCGCTTTGGAGTTTTCCGAGCCTGTCTTGTTGATCTCTATCTCTGTAGGGACATTCTTGTTGGCATTGGCGCATATATTGGCGCTGACATAAATGTACTCGGGCACCAATTGCTTTATAAGCGAAGACATAACGCTATCGTCGTCATATCCCAACATTTGAGAGAGGTTTATTCTTATGTCTATTGAAAGAATCTCCCCGCTTGAGGTATAACTCATTTTGACAATGTCTGCAACTATATCTTGCAACAAGCCTTCGTTTTTAACGTAGTCGGACAACATTCCCGCAAGCGCGTCGTATGAAGTGCGAACCTTGAGATGTTGGGAATATATACCGGAATAATCCATCTCCTTGAGATGTATTGCCTCAAGCGCATTGTCGCTACTTGCAAAGTTCATAACGTCTTTTATAGTATTGTCTTGGCTTATCTTACCGTCGGAATTGTCAAGGCAATACTTGACGCTTAATTCCGATACGAATACGCTAGTCTTTTTCTTTATCTCCTCCGGCGTAGGCATAACAAGCCCCAGCGTCTCGCCTGTAGGCAACTTGATATCTTTGAGCATATATAAGAACGCCTGCTCGCTGACGTCAACGTCAAGCATACCCATAAGAGACTCTATGGGATATAAGTCAACGCTGCCGGTGGGCACAAAAGTGATAGGCAGTTTCTGCTGGGCTTTGTCAAGCACTTCGACGACTTTGCCGTTGACTTGAACAAGCAAATCACTTATCGAAGTGGTATTGCCGGACTTTTTGAGAATGACGTCGATTATACGCACTATCTTGTTGACCTTTTCCTCCTCAAGTCGATTGATAGAAGCCTCGATAGGCTTTGTGACGTCGTATGGATATACTCTGACCGACGCGTATAACTTCTCCGGCAAAATTGCATTGACTATAGACGGTATTCCGTATTGCGTCAAAAGATTGGACAACAAATCTTTTGCTTTAACTTCCAAAGTCAATTTTAAGTTGGTGTCGGTAGCGGTAAGTTCGTTGCCCGATATAATAACTTGTTTTATAGCAATGACTTCGTTGATGGATTTGCCGATAGACTTCTCTATCTCTTCCAACTCACCAAAAGAAGTTGCCAACTCGGAGAATGCGTCGTTGATAACTGCCGCAAGTTGTTTGTCTGAAATTTCGAGAATATTGCGTTCGCCCTCATATTGAGCAAGTGAAGAAAAGTCAAACTTCAATTCCTGCAAGAGTTGATCCAACTGCTCGTTGCCAGTCAAAGACGAATTAGTTTCGTCTTGATTACCTTCAGACTCGCCAAGATCGTCGGCAGTCGGTTTTTCGTCACTCGTCACCGTGTTGCCGTCTGCGTCGAGGTAAACGTACTGCAAGTCGTAGCCGTCAACTCCTATCGTAGTATATGACTGCTGACTTTCTTGCTCCTCTCCCGACGCGCTCATCACCGAACTTATGATTTGTCCGATTGACAAATTATAATCTTGAGCAAGAAACATTTTTCGCTTGAGATTGGAATAAAATTCTTCAAGGTCTTGCTGGTTAAAGCCTTTGGTAACAATCTTGTCTTCGTTGGAGTCGACAACTCCGTTGAAAAGCGTAAAGAGTTCTTTAAACTCAACTCCTGCTTCCTCTCCGACGTTTTCCATCCAAAGTTTATCCGCAGCAGTATAGGCGCCTGCCGTGATACCTGCAATCGTACCTAGAAAAATGAATACGAAAACGCAAGCCAACACCTTGCCTATAATCTTATTTCGGCGCTGACGCGCTATTGCATTTTTATCTTTTTCAATATTAAGTTTTTTGATTACTCTTACTTTTGACTGCTTTGACGGCTTTCTGTTGTTTTCAACGACCTGCTCTTGCGGCGGCATATTTTCGAAAGCAAAATTATCAAACTGGCCGTCGGGATAACCTTCGACCTGTCCGTCATAAAAATTGAGCGCGTCATTTTCATTAAATTGAAAATTTGGCTGACCTTCGCAATATTCAGCCTGCTCAACGACTATATTTTCCATAGCCGCCGCGCCGTTTTCACCGTCGACTGCAACTCCTTCATCTGCAATCACAACGTCGGAATCGACAACTACGGCGTCCGCATACTCTGCCTCTGGAGCGTTGCAGTCAATGACTACTCCGTCCGACGCTGTCTCTACAGCCTCGTTGACTTGAGCGTCTTCGACATTGATATTCTTTTCTTCATTCTCTGCCATATTTCAACCTATATACTTATATATTATTAAGTAAATATAACTATACATATATATCATATTATTAAATAAAATATAAAGCAAGCCTTTTTGAAAACTTTGGAATAGAAATTTATGTTAAAACTCGTCTTATGAGTATCTAAGCCCAAAATTCGACTTGATTTTGCATATAATAACACTGTCTTCTTTTGTATCGCAAAATATTTGCAAATTATTTTGCATTGATATATAATATAAAACAAGAACTTTGAAAAGGCTGACTGAATTTATAAGATGCAACGCCAATTAAAGTTGAACGATTCAATTCTGACTCGTTCAAGTAAAAACAAAATAATTTCGCATTTGACAACTGCAAGGCTATTGCTGTTGGGTTTTTTAGTTATAATTTTAGTAGGCACTCTTTTGCTTCTTCTGCCATTCTCAACGAAAGAAGACACAAGTATCAATTTTATTGACGCGCTATTTACCGCCACTTCCGCTACTTGCGTAACTGGACTGTCAGTAGTCCCCACCGCAGGTACTTTTTCGGCGTTCGGTCAAGTCGTCATACTTATTCTTATTCAAATCGGCGGTCTTGGCTTTATGACCATAACATCTTTCTTTTACTGTATGCTGAGCAGAAAATTATCGTTAAGACGTAGATTAAGTATGAGTGAAGAAATGGCGCAAACGAGTATGCAGGGCTTGAGAAATATCGCAATCAAGATTATGCTTTTGGCGCTTGGCTCGGAAATTCTCGGCGTAATATTCTTGACAATAGGCTTTTGTATTCAAGGAGTTTCATTCGGCACGGCGCTATGGTACGGAATATTTCACAGCGTTTCGGCTTTTTGCAACGCAGGTTTTGATATAGTATCCGTCACAGGAGTGTCCTTGATAGATTACAACAACAACTATCTTATCCTCATCACTCTTGCGCTTTTGATTGGCATAGGCGGCGTGGGCTTTATAGTGCTTGTGGATATATCCGAACACAAAGTATTTTCTAAATGGTCTTTGCATACAAAAGTCGTCGTAATAATGACGCTGGCTTTGACCTTCGGCGGCGCATTTCTCTTTTGGCTCGCCGAAAGAACCAACCCCGACACTATTGGAAATATGCCATTGCTGGGTCAATGGATAAATTGTTATTTTCATTCCGTTTCGTGCAGAACGGCTGGATTTGCAAGTATACCGGTAGACAAAATGCGCAACCTTTCTATATCGCTGTCAATGGGACTTATGTTTATAGGCGCTGCTCCCGGCTCGACAGGCGGAGGTATCAAAGTGACGACTTTGTATATACTCATAACCTACGTTATCGCGACGCTTAAGCAAAAAAAAGAATACGTCGTCGACAAAAAGGCTATCGGCACAAATACCCTTGCTAAAGCCGCAAGCACAGTTTTGCTTGCAATGTTCATATTATTTATTAGCGCTATGCTGATTTTTGCGGCGGAAAACCGCAAAGACACTCAAAACTTGCTGATGCTTATCTTTGAACAGATAAGCGCCTACTCTACTTGCGGACTGACTATGGGCGTAACTTCTTCTATTACGACGTTTAGCAAACTCGTGCTGATAATGGATATGTATCTCGGAAGAATAGGCGCGTTTACGTTCTTTATGTCTTTTGCAAGATCAAATAGAGAAATATCAAAAATCAAATACCCGGAGGCTAATATCAACGTTTAGCCCTCAAAACACCTCGGTCGAAAACCGTCAATAGGAAGGATAAAAATGAAAAGATTTAAACACACAAAAAAACAGCAATTCGCAGTCCTAGGTATGGGAAGATTCGGAGCGGAAATTACTAAGGCGCTGTATAATTACGGCTATGAAGTTCTCGCTGTCGATATCGACGAAGAAAGAATACACGAAGTGTCTAATTTCAGCACTCACGCCATTGTTGCCGACGTGTCGGAAGAAAGTACGCTTAAGTCACTTGCTATAGAGAGTTTTGATACTGTCGTAATTGCCATCGGTAGTAATATCCAGTCATCTATCATCACTGCCCTTACCTGCAAAGAATTGGGATGCCCCAACGTAATTGCAAAAGCGCACAACGATAAGCACGGCAAACTATTAAGCAAAATCGGCGTAAACAACGTCATTTATCCCGAAGCGGCTATTGCAATTAAAATTGCAACCCAACTTATCAATCCCAATATCCAAAACCATATGGAGATTGTCTCGGGCTATTCTATTGCCGAAATAAATATCACCGAAAAATGGATAGACAAAAGTTTGAGCGAACTGGCTTTGCGTAATAGATACGCCGTCAACGTGCTTATAATCATAAGAGCCAACGACGAAGTAATCACCACCCCTTCGGGTGATACTATCTTGAAGCCCGACGATATTCTCGTAGTCGGCGGCAGCAACGAAGATATAGAAAGTTTGAGTTTTGCCGTAAATATTCAAAAATAAGAATTGCTTTGATAATAGAAAAACGGACAGGTCTTATTCCCTGTCCGTTTTTATTGCAAGAATTACTGAAAACTTTCCGCTCGAATACACGCATTTGACTATTTTAAATCCGCTTGATTTGAGCATTGACACCTCTTGTTCTACACTACATTCTCTGTCCAACTTTCTTCTCTCTTTCCACATATCAATATCCTTTGACGTCAAACCGCTCGTATGCAGTCCGCTCTCCCAATAAGAATCAAACCATTTGTTTAGAGTCGCGTTGCCAGCGCAAAATTGATCATAGTTGACAAATAATCCTCCATCAGGTAATTTATCGTATATACTCTTAAAGAGTCTCATTTTTCCATCGTCTTCCAAATGATGTATTGACAGCGCCGAAATAATGACGTCGCAATTCTCTATTGGCAAACTTTGAGAATAATCTTGCACTACGTAAGCAAAATTGTCCAATAAAGCAAATCTCTGCTTTGCCACGTTGAGCATCTCTTCTGCAATATCCACAAGAATATACCTCGACTTTGGAAAGTGTCTATACCAGAAATATGATAAAAGTCCGGTGCCAGCGCCTAAGTCAACAACAGTACACGGATAAGAGATATTTGACGCAATAAACTCAGTTGCAGCGCCATAAAAATCATCAAAACACGGAATAAACTTCTTTCTGTTGGCATCATACTCTTTTGCGACGATATTAAATTGCTCTTGGATATTGTCTATTTTCATAACATTCCTATAATTATATTAGATTTTTGAATATTGTAACACAACGCTGTTAGAAACGCAAATATTCGTATATTCATTTAAATTATTCAAAATATCGTCAAAATAAATATAAAAAATTGCTAAAAATCCCTTTACAAACATATTTTTTTTTGATATTATATATAAGCAATTTATGGAAGTTTAGCTCAGTTGGGAGAGCATCTGCCTTACAAGCAGAGGGTCATAGGTTCGAGCCCTATAACTTCCACCAAATGCGGGAGTGGCTCAGTGGTAGAGCGTCACCTTGCCAAGGTGAACGTCGCGAGTTCGAATCTCGTCTCCCGCTCCAAAATTTTTGTCACGTTTATGTGATAAATTGCATACAATATCATGGAATGGCACCATAGCCAAGTGGTAAGGCAGAGCTCTGCAAAAGCTTCACCCCCAGTTCAAATCTGGGTGGTGCCTCCAAAAAAGCTCTTGCTAATCAAGGCAAGAGCATTTTTTATATCATTGTGTACGCTGCTGTGGTGGAATAGGCAGACACAAGGGACTTAAAATCCCTCGAAGGCGACTTCGTACCGGTTCAAGTCCGGTCAGCAGCACCAAGGCAAGTATGCTTACGCAGACTTGCAAAAATGCACTGCGGACACGGACAGTCCGAAATAGTGACGCTCGCACAAGACGCTAAACGCTTGCTCGCTATTCCGTCACTCCGTTCCTTACAAGTCCGGTCAGCAGCACCAACACAAAAACACATAAAACAATTCGGGGTGTAGCGCAGTTTGGTAGCGCGCTTGGTTCGGGACCAAGAGGCCGTGGGTTCGAATCCCGCCACTCCGACCATCGTAAAGACTTGCAGTATAGCAAGCAACAGAAAAAGCGAGGTTCTTCCCTCGCTTTCTTCTTTTTCTTGGCTTTTAGGCAAGTCTTTTTATTATTTTACGTGTGCTAGACTGTCCGAAATTGTGACGCTCGCCGGCTCGCTATTCCGTCGTTTCTCTCCTTACGAATCCCGCCACTCCGACCATCGTAAAGACTTGCAGTATAGCAAGCAACAGAATAAGCGAGGTTTCCCCTCGCTTTCTTCTTTTTCTTGGCTTTTAGGCAATTATATACGTCAGTTTTTGTATTTCTAAAGGAGTTGAAAATTTTACAATTTTATGGTATAATTTATTTAATTTTAAATGATAAACTGTGGTTTAGCAGAGGTGTTTATGAAAATTGGCGAAGTAAGTTTGTTGACAAACGACGTACGAAGGCTTGCAACCTTTTATAAAGAATTACTCGAAATTGAAAACGATAGTGAAGATGAAACCCATCAGTTTCTTATTTCCGAAGGAACCACACTTACAGTTTATAACGATGGAACAATAAAGAATAACCAAAATCAAAATATATGCTTGGCATTTACTGTAGATGATATTGAAAAAGCGTATAAAAAGGTATTAAGTATGGGGGTAAAAATTATTGAAGAGCCAACCAAACGACCTTGGGGTGCAATCAATATGAGTTTTTATGACCCTGACAATAATATGATTTTCTTTAGAAGTTTCCCTAAAAACAGATAAATTCAAGTTTATCGCGCTAAAGTTTAATAGCAAGTCTTTCTGGCGAAAATCCTAATTTTTGATAATAAAAAAGTATTGACAAGCATTGAAATACATAATATAATAATATCGTTAAGGGAGTAGTTGGCGCAATAGCGTGGCAAGTCAACATACTGATAGAAATATCTGGCTTGAATTAAATGACGAGACTTACGATTGGCATTGGATAACTTTGCTATGCGTCAAGTCTTTTAGAGGTATAGCAAATGGCTATACTTTTTTTATAAGGAGAAACTATTATGTGGGAGACGGTGTTTTTGGCAATTGGACTTGCAATGGACGCGTCTTGCGTGTCTATGACCAACGCAATGACAGAAAAAAATATGCGTCCTATCAAAGCCGTTTTGATAACTCTGCTCTTTGGAATTTTTCAGATGCTTATGCCGCTGATAGGATACCTCATAGGCTCGGCTTTTTCTAAACAACTTCTTGCATTGATACCTCTGATTGCCCTGATACTTTTGAGTATACTTGGCTTAAAATCAATAATTGAAGTAATCGTCAATAAGAAAAAAGGCAAAGAAATTCAAGAAAAAAAGATTGGTATAGGCGAAATATTTATTCAAGCCGTCGCAACTTCAATTGACGCATTGAGCATAGGCGTACTTTTTATCGCAGATAATATCACGTCTGCTCTGCTCTCTTTTGGCATCATTGGTATAATAACTTGGGCTTTATCTTTGATTGCCTTCTTCATAGGAAAAAAGTTTGGAAAGATTATGAAAAACGCCGCGCCCATTATCGGCGGTATTGTGCTTATTTTGGTAGGGCTAAAAATATTTATTCCGTCAGTGATATAAATTAGATATTTCGACTACACTTCGTTCCGCTCAATATGACATAAAGTATTTGTCTTTTCGAGCGTAGTCGAGAAATCTAATCAGATTATTATACTGTAGAGATTTCTCCACTTCGCTTCACTACGGTTGAAATGACATTATAACCGCTACGCTAAATATGATGCGTTAATGCGCAACTCTCGCTTAAATGCGTCACCCTGAGCGGAGCGTCAGCGTAGTCGAATGGATCTCTAATAGATAAATGGAACGCTTTTGCGTTCCATTTATCTTTATTTCTTGCTTCTCATAGCGCGCTGCTCTTTGAGAAGTTCTTGATAGCGCTCTATCTGGTCTTCTCGCAAATCTATCATATTCTTTGCTATCTTACAAGCCTGCGCGTCGGATACTACGACTTCTGTCTCTTTTACTTTGACTTTTGTTCCATCATTCGTTGCGTCCTTGCGTATATCCTTGAGATACTCATCTTCCATCTTAAAAAGCGCTACTGTCGTATCTTTCTTTATCGTGAGTTTGATAAGCGGATTGACAGAAGACTGTCCTAAGAGTATGAAGTAAGTCGACTTTTTCTCTTTGCATTTCTCTTTTGACAATGCGTATTCTCTAAGACTGTCAAAATACTTTTTCTGTTGCTTAGAGAGCAATGCGTATGCTTCTTCAAGTGTAAGTCTAGGCGCCTTTTCTATCTTTGGCTTTACAGGAGCAGTTATTTTAATATCTTTCTCAACTACCTTCTCAACCACTTTTTCTACAGGTACTTCGACTATTTTCTCAACTGGTACTTCTACCTTGACTTCTTTCTCTACTACTTTCTCAACTTCGACTGGCACCTCTACTATTTTCTCTACAGGCACTTCAACGACTTTTTCCACTATCTTTTCGATAGGTACTTCTTTCTCAATTATTTGAGATTGATTAGCAAGTCTTTCCATAATAATTTTCTGTCCCTCAATCAAAGCCTTGATTGCCTCGTCGTTTGCATTGCTTGCTACGACTTCTTTCTCGACGACTCTTTCGACAGGCTGCTCTGCCATCTTCTTCATAAGCAATTCTTGATTATGCGCAAGATCTTCTTGCGTCTTCATAATTTGCTTTATTACTTCGTCGTTACTTGACGCCTGTTGAGGCAACATCTGTTGCATACCCGGTAATAGCGCAGTCACAGTCTCGGAAATTAGTCCTCGCACTTCCTCCATACCTAATGCAGGCTGTTGGGCATATACATATCCTTGTCCTTGTGACATTCCGCCATTGTTGCCCATACCCATAAACATCATTCGCAGATTTTCTTCTTTCTTCTGCTGATACTCTTCTAATATCTCTTCGTATTCTTCCTCTGCCTTATTGCATCTATTCTTGGCTATTATCATTATCACCAGACTTGCCACCGCCAAGCCCATCAACGTACACGCTATTGCCGTCCAACCTGTAATCGCTAAGCCTAAGAACGCCCCTGCGTAGACTGTCGTCTCCAACTTATCGGCTTTCTTCTTATACTTCTTGCGCTTGCTCTCATAGCCCGCCGTCTTGGATAGGAATATAATAATCAATATTATAGATATAATACTTGCTATAATCTGCCACAACGGTATCTCTTTAAGTTTGGCAAGTATCTCGTCCAGTGTTCCGCCACCGCCATTGTTACCGCTACTCGGGTCGTTGCCACTTTGCGTGTTATCGTCGGGATTACTAGGATCCTCTTCGTCACCCTTTGGATAATGCGTATTATTCGGGTCGTTGGGGTCTTGCAAGTTTGGCATATCTTCTGCTCTCAACTCAAACTCTTCCCAACTCGTCTCGTACGTGCCGTCTGTAAACGAATAGTTGTTGCGCATATCCTCTTTTATTATAGCCTTGATCTGGTACTTATTTCCCGCGCTCAATTGGCTGTAATCTACCGGGTTGCCTTGCGCGTCAACTATCTCATACTCTATTCCGTCTATCTGTCCATACTTCAAATTGAGTACGTACGGCTTTGCGTCTTTGTTCCATTCTTTCTTTATAGTCGCCGCTATTATCTCAAACGTATACTGCGTCGTTCCGCTCAATACTACGCTTGTCTTATTCGACGTAATTACTACCAAGTAATTTCCTCTCTCCGTAGGCGCGCCTTCCAACTTGTGCGCCTCGTCGGCTATATCTCCGCTGTAGTACGTCAAAGTGAAATCGTTGAGCGTCGCTCCGCTTCCGCTTATCACAAGTCTTACGTCCCTTGGCTTGCCGTTGTACTCCATCTTATTTGTCGCTATTGATACACTTACTTGGCTTGCGCCTCCGCCTACTGAGAAAAACGGCGAATAATACCTGTCTTCTGTCACTCCTGTAGCAAACGTATAATTTGCAGTATCTATTATCTTAGGCAACGCCCTGTAATACTTACGCTCCGTGACTGAATACTCTATCTCTTCCAATTCTATTGGCTGCGCTCCTGCCAAGATATTGCCGTGGCTGTCTGTCTCGTAGTAAACGTATTCTACCACTCCGTCTGCCATCTTATCCACAAGCGCAGGGATATCGTAAGTATTTCCGTCATTATCTGTGTGACTGATAGTAGTCCAGTCTGAGTCCTGTCCTATCTTTATCTCCGCTTTGACTACTTCCCATTGCTTAGTCCATTCAAAATCTTCGCTTCCGTTGAAGATATAATTGCTACCTTTTCCGCCTTGCGAAGGCAACTCATAATTGATTGAGTAATCTCCCGAAAGCGTAAACCTAACCGTCGCTGTTCCGTCATTTCCTACAAACTTACCGTCATTGTTGGTGTAAGTTGCGGTAAGTCCTGTCGGCACGTTCTCCAATTCTGCGTATACGGTGTCTCCAGTATATTGCAACTTTCCGTCATTCTTCCACTTGACGCCTGATAAGTCAAACTTGGCTTTGCTTATTGTCCAAGTTATCGTATACTCTTGCTCGGCTAAGGTCGTATCGTTGATTAAATTTATCTTTGTCGTGTACGTATCGGCATTCTTTCCAACTGCCGTATTATCCGAATTGCTCGGCGTGATTATGTACCCATCTTCTCCAAAGTCGGTATCTAGCGTATATCCATTAGGTACGCTTACCGTAAAACTGTATATCTTCCCATCGTACGTAAAATCGTCGAACTTCACGTTTGTTTCGTCTATCTCTGCGTCTTTAAATCTACCGCTCAACGGCGCATTGTTAGCATTGAGGTACCAAGTCAACACTGTTCTTGCCGTCGGCTCTGTGACTGACAACGTCGTCGCTGTCGTGAAATTTACGTCATAGTTTCCGCCTGTTGCCTCCACACTCAACTTATAAGTCACACCTTCCACAAGCCAAGACAAATCCAGCGTTATCTCTTCTCGCCTGCTTGCCTGGGTGATGTCGAGATGGCATATCTCTTCAGTGTTGAGTCCGTTTGCGCTCGCTTTGATTACTATAGGCACGGTCTGCCCTGTGTGCGGACTATTGTTGGGATCAACTTCTAAATATGCCTTTACGCTACGACCTTGCGGCCCTGACAAATTTATGCCTCCAGAAGCGTCTACGATACTTATTCCAACCTCTGCTTTGGTAATTTCAAATTCCAACTTTGTTGGAGAGCCAGACTTCCAACCGTAGTTGTCCGAATCTTTTAATCTGACGTCCAACTGGTATACGCCTACCTCTTTCGCCGAAACTCTGCTACCTGTAATTTGCGTATCGTTGAAATATATTTCTATTGCTGAGGTATCATAAGCGCCTAGCGTAAACGTAACGTCATTACCGCCGTTATACGGTAATTTGTCTCTACCGTTGAAAAATGAAGGATAATCCAACAATACTTTGTCAATAGTAAAAGTTATTTCTCTCTTATCATTCGTAACGTTTGCCCACATATAATCAGCCGACTTAATTTCGTAAACAATTTTATAAGTACCGGCATCAGTGGGCACAGAAGACAATTTAGTGTCGCCCTTATAATAAACCTCATTAACGTAGCCTTTACTTATTGCGCTTTTCAACAACGAATTATGCCAACTCTGATCGCTTGCATCAAGCGGACTCCCGGTATAAGTCTTGTTAAAACTTTGTGGAAGCGCCAAGGCATTTACAACTGCGTCTCCGGCTTTTTTTAGATTTAAATGGAACGCAGGTCGAACTGTGTAATTTGATACTGTAGTGCTACCGTAACTAAAATCCGCGCCGTCACCACTGAACATATAAACATATCTACAATCATTTTCCCTAGTGGAGCGCAACCACGCATAACCTACACCGCTAGCCTGCTGATTGCTAGAAAGTCCCCACATTCCACCGCTACTAAGCGTACCCACTTCCGCTACACTAGGCAACCATAGTTTATCATTTGCCCAATTGGCATACCCTGTCTTGCCTTCATATATATAAGAGCCGTAAAAATCACCCATACCACTATCCAATGCGTCATTATTACAATTGTAGGTCTGTCCTGCCGATAACTTTGCGCTTTGTACGTGTTGCCAAGACATATTATTAGGCACTTCTATAAACGACGTAAGACTACCGTCTGCATTATCCATAGTATAGATTGCCCATTCATTGCTTATGCTTTGCGAAACAGGAGTAAGAGAACTTGCATTGTAAGTTGCTGCATAACTACCTCCGTTGTTGAGTATGCTTGCACGCATCCAACTCGTGCCATACATATTGTTAGGATAAGATCCAAGGACGTTTTCGCATTGCGGATTAAATATAGCGCCTGTTGAATCCGAAGCCAGCCAAAACGTAAGAATAGGATCACCGTTTGAATTAGTAGACAAATAAGTCGCGTTCCATTTCTTTCCGCCAATTGTGACTACCACGTCTTTGCCATTATTTTGCCCCCTGATGTCATCCGAGGTCTTAATTTTCGGTAAAGCGGTCAAAGTATTCTTGTCAGGATTGGAAATACCGCTTACTTGCTGAACAAGTTTCCAAAATATTTCGCCTTTAAATATTTTACCGTTGCCAATTGGATCTTCTTGATAATCATCCAACAACATTTCGCCTAAATCCGTAGTTTGCAAAGGTATGTCTGTATCGACAAAGGCATCTGCAACCTTTCTTTCGCCTGATACGACTCCTATACAACTTAATATCATTAGCGAAATCATAACAATTACAACACATATAGACTTCGATTTCTTTTTGCTAAAATTCATCGTTCTTCCTCTCTCTAGTACGACTTAATTGGAATAGATTTTTCGACTTCTCTAGGTCTTGAGATTTCTCCATTTCGCTTCGCTACGGTCGTAAAGAATGTAGTTACGGCATAGCGAGCAAGCAGATGCGTCTCGTAGCGTCAATGACATAAGTCAGTGTCTATGACATCTCTACTCGTCTATTTCTCAATGTAAATTATACTTTTACCTTTTCTTTTACGCATTAGTTATAGAATTTTCTATACCCAAGGTTCTTCTATACCAAAATTTGTATGTTTTTATAAATATTACAAACTTTGATTTATAGTCGAAATTCCAAAAAAGGTATACTTTTACTGACCCAAATTATTGCAAAATTATTATGCGCGAAGTATAATGTAATTGAAAAAATACGCCTTTTCGCAGGCAGTCAGTAAAAGTATACTTTTTTTGGAAAAGTGAAAAATTGGCATTAAATTAGAATTTAATTGAATAAATAAACAGACACGCAATATTACTTGCGTGTTATTTTAATAGGTTTGGGATATTTCGACTTCACTTCGTTTCGCTCAATATGACGTCACAAGGTTTGGGATTTCTCCACTGCGGTCAAAATGACAATCAATCTTGTCACCTCAAGCGCAGTTGAGAGATCTTTATCCTTTTTGTCATTGACATATTACTACTTGACGTAAAGTTCTTGAAAGAGAAAAAAGTCGGGCGCGTGATAAGTGCAAGTCAAAAACAATACAACTATGACGAGTATGCCTAATATTGCGGCGTAGTTGAGCCATTTGTATTTGGGCATAAAGAATATGCGATATGCAGTAAGATAGCCAAATACAATTGCCAATATGAAAATAGTTATGTCAAGCGGTAAAATAGATTTGCGAGTAAAGACGGTATACCCCATAAAGGCAAAGATTATGAAAAGCACCGTCACTGACAAGGCGCAAAATACGGCAAGAAAATAATTGTTGACTTTCTTGGAAAACAAAAAGCCGCCTACCAAAAATATAACAAACATTGGTAAAAGCGCAAGTTTGATATGCTCCCAAATGCTTTCGTTGGTGGCAACGAAAAGTCCTATAAAAGCGTTACGTCCTGTCCAAGCATAGACAAAATGATTTATCGCGCCTATTATAATAGTCAATATCGCGCCTAAAGCAATAAAAAGTTTGATTTTGTCAAGTTGAGTAAGTTGACTGTATTTCTTTATCATATACATAGTATACGCAAGCGCGCGCAATATTATCTAATGAATAATAAATACTTATAATAAAAAAACGCAACGATTGTTGCGTTTTTTTATTGCTATGAGATGACAACCGTCATTATTTTTTCAAACTTTCGTGATACATTTCCACTGCGCTGTCGATACCCTTGTGGGTTGCATTGCTGGAATACTTGTCTATCTCGGCAGCATTCTTTACGTCGTGATGTAACGATAGCGCGCCGTTGAGACAACCGCCGTCGCAAGCCATACCCTCAAAGAAGTTGGCAGTCGTCTTGTTGAATTTGAGTTTGAGAAGATTGGCTCTACACTCGTCAATACCGCTCATTGCCACAGGCTCTACGCCCTCTGCAAGTTTTGCTATATCTGCGGAAATACCGCCGCACTTTGCAAATACTCTGCCCATATCCGAAGCGTCGTCGATATTCATTTCTTCCTGCACGAGCAAATCTACGTTACGCGCATCCAAAAGCGCTTGCAACTCCTCGAAAGAAATCACGCTGTCGATTGCGCCTTGCGTCTTCTCCATTCTAAACTCAAGTTTTTTGCTTGTGCAAGGTCCGATAAATACAGTCTTGATACCTGGATATTTGCGCTTGAGCAACATTGCCGTCTCCACCATAGGCGAAGGCGAGGAAGATATGTATTTGACGAGTTCTGGGAAATTCTTCTCAATAAACATAACGAACGAAGGACAGCAAGAAGTCGTCATTATCTTCTTTTCTTCAAATTCTTTAGCCTCTTTATACAGCGTGATGTCTGCGCCCAAAGCCGCTTCGTATACTCTGTCGAAGCCCAATTTCTTGATACCAGTGACGAGTTGTCCGAAAGTAGCAGGCTTGAACTGCGACGCTATAGCGGGGGCTATGATTGCAAATACTCTGCCGTTGTTTTCCTTGGCGTCCTTGAGTATATCCAAGGTGTCGATAAGGAATGATTTGTCGACGATTGCGCCAAAAGGACAGTTGTATACGCACGCTCCGCAAGCAATGCACTTGTCATTGTCAATCTTTGCTCTGTCGTATTCGTCCATAGACAGCGCCTTGACCTTGCAACTTTTTATGCAAGGACGCGACTGCTCTATTATCGCGTCGTAAGGACACGACTTGGCGCATCTGCCGCACTTGATACACTTTTCCATATCAATGACAGGCTTGTTGTCAACAATAGTGATTGCGTCCTTTGGACAAGCCTCTTGGCATTTGTGGACTATACAGCCTCTGCAAGCGGGAGTGATATACATACCGCTGATAGGACAGGAGTCGCACGCCGCTTCGATTACTTCCACGATATTGGGATTGCTCTTGTCACCGCCGAGCGCCAACTTGATTCTCTCTTGAACGATTGCGCGCTCTTTGTAAATACAACATCTAAAACTTGGCTTTGGTCCGGGAGAAATCGCCTTGGGAATATCCATATATATCTGCGACATATCCCCTTTGTCGTACGCCTCTACCAATTGTTTGAGAACTTCGTATTTGAGTACCTGCACCCTTGTGTCAAACTTACTTTTACTCATAATTACCTCGATTTATTTTATCTTTTTGCTATCCAATATATTACCGTCAACGTCTTTGAGTGTAATAATATTGTCTTGTATTGTCAAATAACTGTGCGCCGTGCCGTCTTTAGGCAAAGACAGCGAACCTGCATTTGCTACTACTACGCCGCCCACGGTATCAATAAAACCTGTGTGGAAATGTCCGTAACACATCACGTCTCCCGCATTGACTGGCATATTGTCTTTGTTGAACTTATGTCCGTGCGTAAGCGTGATCTTTAGCCCATCTGCAAAGATCTGCGAAAACTCGCTGAAATCAAACTCGCTGATAAGCGTGTCAACTTCGCTGTCGCAATTGCCCTTGATCACCAAAAGCCTGTCTTTGAGAGAATTGAGTGTCTCCGCCACTTGCAATGGAGCATAGTCTTTTGGAAAAGGATTACGCGGTCCGTGATTGTAGATATCCCCCAAAAGCACGAGTAAGTCTCCCTGCTCTTTTGCAAATATCTCTTTTATCTTTTGAGCGTAATAACTTGAGCCGTGCAAATCGGACGCTATTATTATCTTCATATATTCTCCTTTTCCGCTATATTCGCCTACGGCGAGTTATGGATGAGATTTCTCCATTCCACTTCGTTTCAGTCGAAATGACAAAAAATCA
Organism: Clostridia bacterium; assembly: GCA_029060025.1. Classification (GTDB taxonomy): domain Bacteria; phylum Bacillota; class Clostridia; order Christensenellales; family UBA3700; genus RACS-045. The sequence goes on from JAIDUV010000021.1 coordinate 55,815, forward strand.
TTTCATTATATTACAATGTTTGCGCGAGAGCGGAGAGTGCTGTTATTTTTGTCCGTGCGCCGACAACCGAGCGGTGAGCGTACTTGCCGTACGTGACCCCGAGGGCGTATCAGGCGTTAGGGCAAAAAGAGCGGCGCTATACGCGCTCGCCTTTATTACTTCTCAAGCAGTTTTTCGACGCAAGCAAGTTTAACACAGCAAGTAAGAATTTGCGTTGCGACAATAAGGTCACTATCCGACGTAAAGGTCGGAGCAATTCTCAAAGTTCTGTCGTTGACGTCTCTGCCGTATGGGAAGGGAGCGCCTGCCGCCGTCAAAGTCAAACCTGCCGTCTTGCAAAGCATACATACTCTTTTTGCGCAACCGTCAAGCACATCCAACGTGATAAAGTATCCGCCGTTGGGATTTGTCCAAGTTGCTATACCGCTATCTTCGCCAAAACTGTCTTCAAAGGCTCTCAAGAGCGTGTCAAACTTGGGTTTGATAATCTCCCTTTGTTTTTTCATTATCTCGCGTACGTTGTCCATATCTTTCAAGAAAAGGTAATGGATATACTGCCATACTTTGTTGTAACTGATAGTCTGCATAGTCATATGTGAAAGAATGTCTTTGACGTTGTTGACACTCGTCGCGATACAACTTACGCCCGCGCCAGCCATCGTGACTTTTGACGTAGATGCAAATTGATATACCCTGTCTTCCGTGCCTGCTTCTTTGCAAAGTTCCATTATATTTGCCAAGGTGTCGGGAGTGTCAGTCAAATCGTGCACAACGTAGGCGTTGTCCCAGAAAATTCTAAAGTCCTTTGCCTTTGTCTTCATACTTGCAAGACGCTTGACGACCTCGTCGGAATAAGTTACGCCGGTGGGGTTGGAATACTTTGGTACGCACCATATACCCTTGATACTTTCGTCGTTGGCAACAAGTTGCTCTACGAGATCCATATTGGGTCCGTGGTCGTCCATAGGTACGTTTATCATTTCAATACCGAAATGCTCGCATATCGCAAAGTGACGGTCATATCCCGGTACCGGACAGAGAAACTTGACTGCCGTCTTATTCCAAGGCGCGCCACCCATTATGCCAAACTGCAACGCTCTTTGAATCGTGTCATACATAAGGTTGAGCGAACTGCTACCGCCCAAAATAACTTCGTTGGTATTTACGCCCAACATTTGAGCAAAGATTTTTTTCAACTCGGGTATACCGTCGAGCATACCGTAATTGCGGTAACTCTTAGGCATATTCTCTATGCCTTCCATATTCAACATTGGCATAGCAATATCAAGTTGCTCGTTGCAAGGCTTACCTCTTGCGATATCCACGCTGTAGCCCTGCGATACGAGATTGTCGTATTCGTTCTTTTGCAAATCGTAAATCTGTTGAAGTTCTTCTTTTGACAACTGACTGTAGTTCATAAACACTCTCCATATTTTTTTATTATTTTAGCATATCAATGCAACTCTTGCAAGGTTTTTGAATATTTTCCTTTATTTCCTAATGGATTAGACCTCTCGACTGCGACGTTTAGTTTTCCTCTTTGCGATTGCGGAATATCAATCTTATAGGACTGCCTTTAAATTCAAAGGTCTTGCGAAGCGTATTTTCCAAGTATCTCTCGTAACTGAAGTGCATAAGATTGCTGTCGTTGACGAAAAATACGAAAGTCGGCGGCTGGATGCCCCCTTGCGTGACGTAGTATATCTTAAGCCTCTTACCGTTGTGCGACGGCGGTTCAACTGCGACGACTGCGTCTGCAATAATATCGTTGAGCAATCCCGTCTGCACTCGGCGCACAGACTGCTCGTATACCTCGCTTGCCAACGCAAGTATCTTGTCTACGCGCTGTCCTGTCAACGCAGATACGTAAATTGATTGGAAATAATCCATAAATTTGAGATCGCCCTGCATCTTTTTGTTGAACGTGTTGATGGTGAAAGTATCTTTCTCTACGGCGTCCCATTTGTTCATAACTATCACAGACGGCTTGCCTTGCTCGTGAACGTAACCGCATATCTTGATGTCTTGCTCGCTCATTCCCGCCTCGGCGTCTATGACAATGAGCACTATGTCCGCCCGCCTGATTGCCGCCAACGAACGCAATACGGAATACTGCTCAATTCCCTCGTCTACGGCGCTCTTCTTGCGAATACCCGCAGTGTCGATAAGATTGAATTTCTTTCCGTTCCATTCAAACGCAGTGTCGATGGCGTCTCTTGTCGTGCCTGCTATATCGCTGACGATAACTCTCTCGTACCCCAAAAGTTTGTTGGTGATAGAACTCTTGCCGGCATTGGGCTTGCCTACTATGGCAATGTTGATTATCTCTTCTTCCTCGTCGGGATTGCTCTTTGGCAGATTTTCCGTCACGATATCCAATAAGTCTCCTATGCCCTTGGACTGCTCGGCAGATACTCCCACGACGTCTCCCACACCCAAGGAATAAAAATCGTAAATCGCGTCTTGCTCATTGTTGTCAAGTTTGTTGACGGCAATCGTGACCGGCTTGTTGCTCGTACGCAAAAACTCGGCAACTTCAATAT
>JAIDUV010000022.1 GCA_029060025.1 Clostridia bacterium
TGCCCGTGGCAAATCCCACTAAGGACGAGCACGTATTCAGAGGATGGAAGTACGAAGACGTCGACGACAATGGAAATACAGTAACAAAGTATTGGGATATAGACGAAGACAGAGTCAAGGGAGATTTGACGCTTAAGGCAGATTGGTTTAAGGCAAAACTCACTTTGGAAGATATAGAGGTTACGCCTAAGGCAGGCGGGTACGACGCATTGACTGTGATGCAGGACGGAGACTTGGAAGTCATAGCGCATTATACGACAGATTCGCCTGATTATCCTACGTATGACCAAAAGATTAGGTTGGACGACGCAAGCGGATATAAGATAATATATTCGAGCAGTGACGGCAAGTTGCACGTCAACAATCCCGGTATAACGGTAACGTACTCATACGACGGAGTGACGAGGACGAAGCCATTGACGCTTACGGTAAATCCCAAGTCATTAGACGAGGAGATGAAAGCGGGCGGAGTTACGTTTGAGAACAAGACTGTAGTCTTTGACGGAACGGCAAAAGAGATAGGGGCAGTCAAAGGCGAGTTGCCAATACAAATCAGCGAAGTGCAATACGAGTATTGGTTTGGCGGAAGCGTGGTAGATAAGAGCCAAGTCATCAATATAGGCTTGTATACGGTAAGAGCCAAGTTTATAAGTTCCGATCCCGATTATAAGGCAAGCGATATGGAGGCAACGTTGACGATAAGCAGGACAGGAAGCGGAGATGGTGACGAGACTATTCCGAGCGGCACTCCGGGTGATGGAAACGGCGGCGGAGGCGGAACGGTTGACGACGTGCTCAATAAGATCAAGGATTTGCCATTGTGGCAGTTGATTGCCAGCGCGATAAGTATAATCTTGATTATTATATTCCTGTCTAAGTCGATAAGCAACGAGAGCAAGAGAAAGACCGCTAAGAAGACGATTGACAAAAAGTACAACAACTATTATGCAGCGGCATTCTTGGGATTGAGCGTGCCTAATTGGACTGTAATTGCTTGCGTATTGATGGGTGTAGCGGTGCTTTCGCTTGTGCTGTTGATAATATCTTCAAAGAGACGCAGAAGCGCCGAAGAAGAACTTGACGACGCAAGAGATCAAGCCGCGCAGAAAAAAGAAGAAGATATGAAAATGATGTTTATGAGTATGATGGGTGGCAACGTGAACGGAGGCGAGCCGAATTATTCTTATGCTCAGCAAGGACTCGGAGCAGACGAGATAAGGGGTATCGTGTCGGATACTATGACTGCAATGTTGCCTAACTTCCAGCAGTATCTTCCTCAACAGGCGTCTTCAAATGACGAAGTTATCAATAGACTTGTTGAAAGCCAAGAACTTTTGATGAAGAAAATGGCAGAGCAGTCTTCTCAAGAGCGAGTTGTGGAAAAACAAGTCGTTGCATCGACTATAAGTGATGAGACGCTTGAAAAACTTGCAAACAAATTGCACTTTAACGTAAATGACGAAACTATGCTCAAAATAGTGGCGCAAAGCGGACAAAACGATGAGGCAATACAAAAACTTATAGAACGCAGCGAAAAGAGTGACGAGAGAATAGAAAAACTTATGGAAAAAATCTTAGAACTTTCCGCAAACCAGAAGATTGAACCGCAAGTCGTCGAAAAGGTAATCGAGAAAGAAGTTCCTGTCGAAAAGATAGTGGAAAAAGTCGTTGAAGTACCGGTCGAGGTCGAAAAAATTGTCGAGAAAGAAGTCAAGGTAGAAGTTCCTGTCGAGGTTGAGAAAATAGTCGAAGTACCTATAGAAAAAGTGGTTGAGAAGGTGGTAGAGAAGCAAGTCAAAGTGACTGCTCCTGCAAAGCCAAAGGTACAGAAGGCTCCAAGGCTTACACTAGACGAAGCGTACGCATTGCTCAGCAAAGAGCAAAGGAAATACTTTGACGGCTTAAGAGACTATGCACTCACAAAGTATAAGTGCAAAGAGAAGAAGTCGACGTACTTTGTAGTATACGGACTGACAAGTACGAATCCTCTTATCAAACTTACGATAAAGAAAGACACAACGGTAGCGTTACTCAAGATGGAAGACGAGTATATGAAAGACATCAGAAGAGACGCAACAGGAGACGGCACAAAGGTAAAAGTCAAAGAGACAGAAGTAATAGTAAGTGACAAGCAAGCCTTTGAGACGGCAAAGAAGATGGTAGACTTGAGAGACGACCAAATAGAGCGCTATCAAGATTTGCTTAGAGAGCAACGCGCTATGAGAAGCAAGAAGTAAGAGCAACCGCATAAAGGCAAAGGTGGGAATTATTCCCGCCTTTTGTCATTATAAAATGATTAGACCTCTCGACTGCGCGCTTCAGGTGACAGGATATTTAAATGAGGTAATTCAGTTACTCGAATAAAAACAATTTTAATCGTCAAAAATTATTGACAAGGCTGTAATATTATGGTAAGATTAAGAAAACCTAGTAAATTACTAGGAATTAAAGGAAAGAACTATGATAAAAAAGGTCAAGTTTAATATTCAAGGAATGACTTGCGTAGTGTGCGCCAATACTTGCCAAAAGGCCATTGCTAAAACAGACGGCGTCAAGTCTTGCAACGTCAATTTCGCAAGCGGCGTTGCGCTTGTGGAATATGACGAGAACGTTGCGAGCGAGAAGGATATTTTTACCGCCGTCACAAAGGCTGGGTATAAGGCGGTTGCGATAGATCAAGGAGATAAGGGACAGAACGTCGGTGTGCTTGTGGCAATGCTGGTTTTATCGTTTCTTTTGCTTGCATACGCAATGCTTGGTATGCTGGGAGTAAAATATCCGTCGGCAATATCGGCAGAGGAGTCTCCAATTGTATTTACGGTAATTCAACTTGCGCTGTGCATTCCTGTGGTAATAATGGGGTTGCCATTTTATATCAGAGGATTCAAAAACCTTTTTAAGGCAAAGCCAAATATGGACAGTCTCGTTGCAGTAAGCACGACTACAGCGTTTGTATATAGTTTTGTCAATTTTATTTTGGTATGCACAGGCGACGCGCATAAGGTGCACAGTCTTTATTTTGAAAGCGTGGCAGTCATTATCGCAATAATTTCGCTTGGCAAATTTTTAGAGAGCAAATCCCTTAAGAAGACCGGCGATGCTATACGCGGACTTACGATGCTTACTCCTGCTTACGCGACGGTTTTGCGTAACGGAGAGTGGACGCAAGTTGACAGCGCGGAGGTAAAAAAAGGCGATACCATATTAGTTAAGGCGGGAGAGAGTTTTTGTTGCGACGGTATTATTACAGAGGGCGAGAGCAACGTCAACGAGAGTATGCTGACGGGCGAGAGTATGCCTGTAGATAAAGGCGTTGGGGACAGAGTCTTCGGCGGTACGGTCAATGGCAACGGTATAATCAAATTCACTGCTGACAGTGTGGGTGAGACAACGAAATTGTCAAAGATAATTGCGCTCGTAGAAGAGGCTCAAAACTCAAAAGCGCCTATTGCAAGAATTGCAGACAAAGTGTCAGGCGTATTCGTTCCGGTAGTAATGAGTATTGCCATACTTGCAGGTATAATATGGTGGGCTACAAACGGCTTTGCAATGTCAATAAAGATATTCGTCAGCGTGCTTGTAATCGCTTGTCCGTGCGCATTGGGACTTGCTACGCCTACGGCAATTATCACCGGCATAGGCAGAGGCGCAAAGGGTGGAATTTTATTCAAGAACGCCGAAAGTCTTGAGAGGTTGGGCAGTGTAAATACTGTAGTACTTGACAAGACCGGCACTATCACAACAGGTCGACCTATCTTGACGGATAAATATATCTTGGGAGATGAAGTACAGGCGCTCGCATACGTCAGAGCGGTAGAAAGCGTAAGTGAGCACCCAATTGCCAAGGCTATTATAGAGAGTATTGCGCCCAACGATTTGCGCGCTGAGGTCAAAGTTTTGTCGGGGTACGGTCTTCAAGGCGAAGTTCAAGGCAAACAAGTGCTGTGCGGAAATATGGCGCTTTTGCGAAACAATGGCGTAAACGTAGAAGAGATAGAAGCAAAGGCAGATGAGTATTCTATGCAAGGCAAGAGCATAGTCGCAGTAGCCATAGACGGCAAGGCGGTTGGAGTGCTTGGCGTAGCGGATACGCTCAAAGAGGATAGCAAGAAGTCGATTGAGGATTTAAAAAGTTTGGGGCTGCGCGTCGTGCTTTTGAGTGGAGACAATCAAAAATCGGCAGAGCATATTGCTCAAAGCGCAGGCATTGAAGAAGTAATTGCCAACGTGTTGCCGGAGCAAAAGGGCGAAGTAATCGACAGACTTATTGGCGAAGGCGCAAAGGTAGCAATGGTGGGTGACGGAATAAACGATGCGCCGGCGCTTGCAAAAGCCAACGTGGGTATTGCTATGGGCGGCGGAAGTGATATTGCAATAGAGAGCGGTCAAGTAGTCATTGTCGGCGGACAAATATCCGGCGTAGTGAGAGGCGTGCGACTTGCAAGGGCAACGATGCGTAATATCAAGCAAAATTTATTTTGGGCGTTTATCTATAACATCATAGGTATACCTATTGCGTGCGGAATATTGTACCCAATCAACGGATATACTATGAGTCCGATGTTAGGAGGATTGGCAATGAGTTTGTCGTCGGTGTCGGTCGTTGCTAATGCTTTGCGACTTAACTTCTTTAAATTTGACAGAAACAAGAAAGACAATTCTTGTGACGGAGCAAGTTGTCCTATTATTTCGACCGACGATGGGTATAATGAAAATATAACACAGCAAAAACAACAATCTTCCACTGATCAAGAGGTGGAAAAAAGGAGAGAAAATATGCAAATCAAAGTAAACGGAATGATGTGTAGCCATTGCGAAAGCAGAGTAAATAAGGCGGTAGGTGCTTTGGACGGAGTTTTCTTTGTCTCGGCAGACAGCAGCAAAGGCATTGTTGATGTGGAGTTCGACAAAGACAAAGTGACTTTGGAACAAATCAAGATGGCAATTGTCGAGCAAGATTACGAAGTGGTGTGATTTGTTTGGCTCTAAAGGAGGCGTCGTAATTTTACACGGCAATAATGCTTCCTCTACTTCTTCAAACTCGCTTGACGTACGGCAAGTACGCCTGCACTCGTTTTCATTGTATAGAAAACATTCTTACACGTGAAAAACTTGCGCCGCTCCCTTCTCGCCAAACGAAGGGGAAACTTATTCTTTTGAGACTGCCAACTAAACAAGAAATAAAGTAAATTGAATGGGGTTATGGTAAGTACGCTTGTGCTCGTTTTCATTGTATAGAAATCATTCTTACACGTGAAAAACTTATGCCGCTCCCTTCTCGCCATACTAGTGGCTCGAAGTTGAGTTGTTTAGACATATTTATTTGTCACCCTGAGCGCAGTCGAAGGGTCTCTATCATATTATTAGGTATGTTAAGGAGTAATATGGAAGAGTGAAGAAGTAAATGATATCTATTTGACAAGGCAAAAACTATGTATTAAAATGAATACGGTTTTAATTATACAAAAAAGGGATAAGGTCACTAAGTTATGTTTGAAAAAGTCAGGAAGATATTGAGCGAAGAGCAGGTCAAGGAGAAGACTCATCTTACTGCCGATTGCCAGAAGTTGAAAAATGACAGAGACGAGACTGCAAAGAGGATAATATCCGGCGAAGATAAGAGAATGATGCTTATTATCGGACCGTGTTCGGCAGACAACCAAGACGCGGTATGTGACTATGTTGCCAGACTTGCGAAAGTTGCGGACAAGGTCAAGGATAAGATATTTATAATACCGAGAATTTATACAAACAAACCTCGTACGAGAGGAGAAGGGTACAAGGGGATACTTCACAATCCCGATCCGCACAAGAACGTCACTGATATATTGGCGGGTATCTTGGCAATAAGGGATATGCACATCAAGGCAATAAGCGAAAGCGGTATGAGCGCTGCCGACGAAATGCTTTATCCGGAGAATTATCATTATCTTGACGACTTGTTGACTTACGTTGCAATAGGCGCGAGGTCTTCGGAAAACCAACAGCACAGACTTGTTGCCAGCGGCGTTGACGTGCCAGTCGGCGTCAAAAATCCTATGAACGGAAGTATGAGCGTTACGCTTAATTCTATATATGCGGCGCAGATACCCAATGAGTTCAAGTATCTCGATTATCAAGTCAAGACCCCAGGCAATGCCTACGCGCACGCAATACTTCGCGGTAGCGTAGACGTATACGGCAACAATCATCAGAATTATCATTACGAAGATATAGTTAAGTTCAGCGAAATGTATAATGCGCAAGGACTTAAAAATCCAGCAATAATCATAGACACCAACCATTCTAATTCGGGGAAGAATTACGTCGAGCAGATAAGAATTGCTCACGAGATAGTCAACAATATGCACTACAACAGCGACATAAAGCAAATTGTCAAGGGTATGCTGATAGAGTCTTATATCGAGGACGGCAACCAAAAGGTTACAGACAACGTATACGGCAAGTCGGTGACAGATTCTTGTCTGGGTTGGGAAAAGAGCGAAAGACTTATATACGACATAGCAGACAGACTTTAATTACAATCACAGATGTTTATCTACATAGAGACCGTCAAGCGTCCTTAATATATATTGATAAAATATTATAATAAAATATTTAACAATATAAGTAACGCAAGAGCGGTCTTATTTCATAATTATGATTAACTTGTTTTTTGCTAGGAGGCAATTATGATATTGATAGATAAACGAAGCACATATATATCTCCCGAGGCCAAGATAGCCGACGACGTTATTATATATCCCAATAACCATATCATTGGCAATACCGTGATAGGCAAGGGGTGCAAGATAATGCCCAACTGTATTCTTACCGACAGCGTAATCGGCGCGGGATGTAGCGTGACAGCAAGCGTTATGGAAGAAGCAAGAGTGGGAGATACGACCACGGTCGGACCTTACGCTTATTTGCGAAAGGGCGCAAGCGTGGGAAGCCACTGCAGAATAGGCGATTTTGTGGAGATAAAGAATTCTACTCTCGGCGATTATACAAAGGCTTCGCACTTGGCGTATATAGGAGACGCGACCGTTGGCGCGCGCTGTAATATAGGCTGCGGAGTAATTTTTGTAAATTACGACGGCAAGACCAAACATAAGACGACAGTCGAGGACGATTGTTTTATAGGCTCAAATTGCAATATCATTGCGCCGGTCACATTGAGAGAGGGAAGTTATATTGCCGCGGGCACTACGGTGACGGAAGAGACTCCTTCGGACAGTTTTGTAATAGGAAGATCGCGACAAATAGTAAAAGACAGAAAGGATTCAAAAAACAAGATGAAATTCGGCACGGACGGAATGAGAGGACTTGCTTACGAAGAGTTGAGCGAGAAAGTTGCCTTTGAGGTTGGCAACGCATTGGGACGGATAAAACAAAACGCAAAAGTTTTGATAGGAAGAGATACGCGCAGTTCGGGCGTGGATTTATCGGCTGCGTTTATAGAAGGATTGCTTACTGCAGGTGGAAACGCGACGGACGTGGGAATTATGCCTACGGCAGGCGTAGCGTATCTCACCAAAAAGCACGGCTGTGATTTCGGCATAGTGATCAGCGCGTCGCACAATCCTCCGCAATACAACGGTATCAAAGTATTTGACAGCGATGGATACAAAGTAAGCAAGGACTTGGAAAAACTCATAGAGTCTAATCTAGGCAAAGACAGTTGCATACGAGAAAAGGGAGAGCGTATCAAATATCCCAACGGAGAGAGGGAGTACGCCGACTTTTTGATAGAAAAAGGCGTAGACTTGGCAGGTATGAAAATATTGCTTGACTGTTCCAACGGAGCGGCTTGTAGAATTGCGCCTCAGGTATTCAAAGCGTTGGGCGCGGAAGTGACGGCAATAAATGTGGACGAAGACGGCAGATATATCAATGACAATTGCGGAGCAGTCAACGCACATTTGCTTTGCGATAAGGCAAAGGACTTTGACGTCACGTTCTCTTTTGACGGAGATTCTGACAGATTGATAGCCCTAGACGAGCAAGGCAATATTGTCGACGGAGATAAAAATCTATATATCTTGGGTAAGTATTTCAATGCGAAAGGTATGCTCAAAGGAGATATCGTGGGCACCGTAATGACCAATATGGGAATTGAAAAAGCAATAACGGATATGGGCGCGGATTTTGTGAGAGAAGACGTGGGAGATAAATATATCTTGAGAAGACTTTTAGCCGACGGCGGAATTTTGGGCGGTGAAGGCTCGGGGCATACTATCATACTCAGCGAGAGTTCGACGGGCGACGGAATACAAACTGCAGTCATTCTTGCCAAGATTATTAAAGAATCTGACGAAAAGTTGTCTCAACTTGCAAAATTGGATATTTTCCCTCAAGTAATTGAGTCTGTTGAAGTTAAAGACAAGAGTATTGCGACTTGCCAAAGCGTCTCTGATGCAGTGCGAGAAGTGCAAGAGGATTTACGCGGAGAAGGCAGAGTCGTCTTGAGAGCGTCGGGTACTGAAAATATGATTAGAGTGATGGTAGAATGTCAAAATTTGGAAAAAACCATAAATAGTGTTAAATTTTTAACAAATTCTTTGCAAAATGAGAATTTAAAACTCTAACTGAAATTATTTTTTGCCAATTTTAATAAACTTTTAATAAAACTTTTTAACAACTCCTTGAAATCTATAATATAGATATTATAGAATGGAATTACCAAAAAATTCAAAATTTATTTGTAAGGGAGGGAAGTTTTATGAGAAAGAATAAAGCAATAATTTTTATTAGCATTATTCTCGTGTTCGCTATGGTCTTGGCTCTGGCTGCAGGCTGTCAAAAGAACCCAGGCGACGATTCAGACTCCTCGTTGGGAATCGGCAATAACAACGTCGGTTCTGCGGTTATAGACAATGCGCATAAGGGAATTACCTTTGCAGTGTTGGCTGACGAAAACGCATCCAACGTCAAGGAGATGATCACAGTCGTTAAAACAACGACAAAGGAGACTGTAGACGTTGAAGTCGTAGCGGAAGGTAAAGGCAAATACGTTGTTTATCCGCCTGCCGGTTTCTATACGCTTGGCGAAATCTACAAAATCACCATTGACAAAACGCTTCGTTTTGAAGGCTACAGTGAGAACGTAAAAGAAATCAGTTTTACCGTTACTCAAGACCTTATGCAAAGCGTACAATACGTTGATGGACTTCTCCAATTTGACAAGGCAAGAATGTTTGCTCAGTTTGAATCTTTTGCAAAGAGAGAAAACAGCGAACAACAAGAGACCTTCGGTTCTTTCAACTTGCAAGCCAACGGCGCTGAAATCAACAAAGGCGACGTAATCTTAATCAACGACAAAGAGAGCGGACTCCAAGAGGCGTACAAGGTAGAAGATTGCAAGCGCGTTGACAACACAATGGTAGGTATCTCTTATGTTAAGCCTCAGATGGAAGAAGTCTACAATGAGTTTACCGTCGAGGAAACTCAGAGTATGAGCGCTGACAGTGACATAGAGTTTATCTACGAAGAAGAAGTTCAAGAGGCTTTGGAAAACAGCGAGTTGGCTCAAGCCGCAGTAACATTCTTTGGAGCAAAGCCTACTTTCAACTTTGACGTAAAGAAAGTTGACGACGCAATCAAGGCAAAGATTGCAATGACGATTCCAAGTGTCGTAGCAATTGGCGAACTCAAGACCAATCTTGTATTGGAATTTGATTGCACGATTAAGGTTGACGCAAAGGTCAACGTAGATTTGGAAGGTAACGAAGTTGATACCGGCGTTATTGCTTACGTATTCAACACTGTTGACACAACTATCAAACTTGAATCAAACTACAGCATAAGCCAAGTTACCAACTTGACTGAATTGATAGAGAAGACTGCTCAAATGGAAGACGCAGAGTCAAGAGTAGCGGCTCCTCTCTTCACTTGGGTTCTTCCTATAGCAAACGGCGCGGTATCAGTAAGATATCAATGCGATTTGGCATTCTCGTTTGCATTCTCCGGTTCGTTCGGAGTAAAGATCTCTTCTGATTTCAACTATATGTTGGGAGCAACTTACAACAAGGGTGACGGCGTAAATACGTTTGCAGAGACTCTTGACGGCAACGGCGTAAAGAGCGTTGAAGTAGATCTTTCGGGTAGCGCAAAGATGAAGATCGGTCTTGCAAACACCTTGTCACTTGACATTCTTGCAGGCGTCGTAGGTCTTGGCATCAGAGCAGAAGTGGGCAATTTCAACGGTTTGTACGGATTTATGAACACCGGCAACTTGCTTGCAGACGAAGTAAATATATCGGGAGCAGTTTATTTTGAAGGCGGCTTCTACTATGATATCGACCTCTTGCTTGCAGTATCTATCGGCAGCATTGCAAATATCAAGATAGGTGATCTCAGCAAGACTATTGACATTACTCAAGGTGAAATCGTTCTTTATAGCGCAGGCGAAGAAAACGTAATCACCGGTATCGTTGGTGACAACACAATAGTATTGTCGGCAGTAGAGACCAAACTTCCGGAGTACAATGCTTTTGCTTACAACTTGAAGAACAGAGGTGCTACTTATGCTACGACCGTATCTATGGATGAAGCAGTATGGGATACCGAAAACCTCAGCATTGAAAACGGTGTCATTACAGTAAAAGATCCTTCGAAGAAATTCACGGAGACTGCTACTTTGTATTACGCTGTATCTTATACCCAAATACCTATTGCTGTAAGAACTACGTTTACGTACGACGGAACAGTTCGTATGGATAAGGCTGACTTCGTATACGACAAGTCTGGAAAAGACAATATGACTAACTTGCAAATCAAACTCTCCGGTACTATGGTTGACGATAAGAACGACGAAGTAGTTACCACAGAGGTTGAAGGCGCAAGATATGACGTAAACTTCAATACTTTGACAATTCCTTACGAGGCTCTTGCCGCTATGGAAAACGGCGTACACAGCATTGCAATCAAAGTAAACAACGCAGTATGCTACGCAAGCGTAACGGTAAGCGGTACGGCAAGCGCTCTTGGCTACAGTGTTTTGAATGAGTACTACATCTTCACAGCAGAGCAAGTTGTCAATATGTCTGACAACAGCATCGACTATGCAGGTAAGAAACTCGTTCTTAAGAACAACATTGATATGAATGGCGCGGCTATCAATCCTATCGGCGTATTCAACGGCGTACTTGAAGGTAACGGCTATACTATCTCCAACTTCACAATTGAAGGTATGTATGACAACAAGGTTGCGTTTATTGCAATCAACAACGGTAAAGTCAACAACTTGACTTTGGAAGGCAACGTAAATGCATCTATTGCTGCTAAGACTGGCAAAGATTATATTGTTGCTGGCGTAGTGGCTGTCAACAACGGCACGCTCAACAACGTTGTATTCAACGGCGCAGTCAACGTAGAGTCCACAAGCCTCAACGCTTTCGTAACTATCAAAGTTGCTACTGGCGTTGCTCAAGGTGACAAGGCTGGCGTAACTGCAAACGTAACAATCGACGCAGTGTCCAAGTTTGACGTTGCAAACGTTAAGATCTTCGTAGACAGCAGCGCAACAGAGATTAAGACCTCTTGCAAGAACGCTGCAGTTGAGAACGGCGCATTGGTTAAGTTCATAAAAGAATAATTATCAACGCAATATAAGGAAATGGGAGGCGTAAGTCTCCCATTTTTGTATGTCATTTTGATTTTAGCATAGCGAAGTATAGAAATCTCAATATAAAAATATGGAATAGTGTTGAACTTTGACAAAAAATTATGTTAAACTAATAATATATTAAATAAAAATGTGTGAGGTGAAAATGAAAAAGGGGATATTGGTACTAACTGTACTGGCGCTGTTACTCTGTACAATAATGGTGACAGTGGCGTGCAACAAAGTTGAGATGAGTTACGATACCTCGACTAAGTACGGCATATATTGGTTTGGAGACGACAATTACGATTACGTAAGAAGCGGCGCGGATATGGATAAAAAATATTTTGATCCTGACAAGCCTACTTTTATATTTGCGCACGGCTGGGAACCTGATAGGAAAAACTCTACGGACGGCTTGTTTGAGGACTTTGTCACTCATAAAGAGACTGTGAGCAAGACTGGGACTTCCGACGTAAGAGACTATGCAAAACTTTTGAAAGAGCAAGGATATAACGTGGCTTGTCTTAGTTGGTTTTCTTATGCAAATTCTCTTTCTAATTTGTTCAACTATATTTGGCTGTCTTTTGACGGAGGTTATGCGTTGTCAGTGAGATTTGCAATGGAGTTGGCGCTTGTTTTGGGCGAAAATTATACCGGTGACGTCAAAATGGTAGGGCATAGTTATGGAAGTCAACTGGCTTTAGCAACGACTTATCAACTTGTCAAACTTCAAGAGCGCAAGGCATTTAAGAATGAGCATATCATACCCACTCGTATGACGCTCGCCGATCCGTATTTTGGAGCAACTATTCTTATCAACGGCTGGGATAATATAAAAAACAATAAGATATCGTTGACGAATGAGCCATTGAAGGAGAGAGAGCCAAGCGCGTTGTTTGCCGACATTACCGACTATGTCGTCAAAAAGAAAGATATTGCCGTCGATATGTATTTCGGTATGTCACTGGCGTCCGCGGCATATTATAAATATGACGGAAGTGATCCGTACTTTGAAAAACTGTCCAAAAATACAACTGTAGTCAAGAGCAACGGTTTAAAAATCAAGTATGGCGATACCAGTATACACAACGTTGTGAGAGATTGGACGCTTTTGACCATTGTAGACAAAGTCTTGATGTATGATCAAAACGGCAATTTGGCGCCGTCAGGAGGAGCAAGCAACGACCAAATCAAGGCAATGAGGGGCAAGTGCTACAATCAAGTATATCAAGGTTTTGATTTGAGCAAAGACAGTATGATTCTTGTGGACAGAAGTGCTGAAGAATTTTAGATAGTATAATACAATTCATAATAAAAATGTGTGCGCTGCGGCGTACACATTTTTAATTGCGCTCACAATTATATATTGGTATAACGCGTTAAATTGCATAATATTCATTTGATTGCATATTTATTCATAATAACTGCATAATTATACATAAATATCGAATAATACAAATGAATTATAAAAAAATAATAAAATTAGTGAATAAATATGAAAAAATACTTCCCAAACTTGTGACTGTGGTATATTATAGGTGTATAAAAGTTTTAGAGCAAAAAGGAGACACTGTTATGAGTGATATCAAAAAAGTAGTTTTGGCATATTCGGGCGGACTTGACACCTCGATTATTATACCTTGGCTTAAAGAAAATTACGATAATTGCGAAGTCATTGCCGTAAGCGGTGACGTAGGTCAGGGCACAGAACTTGACGGACTTGAAGAAAAGGCAATCAAGACTGGCGCAAGCAAATTATATATTGAAGATTTGACGGACGAATTTGTAGACGATTACGTTTTTCCTACCGTCAAAGCCGGAGCAATTTATGAAAACAGATATATGCTAGGCACGTCTTTTGCGCGTCCGGTAATTGCAAAGAGAATTGTTGAGATTGCTCTCAAAGAGGGCGCTGACGCTATTTGTCACGGTTGTACAGGCAAGGGCAACGACCAAGTCAGATTTGAACTTGCAATCAAGGCATTTGCTCCCAATATGAAGATAATTGCGCCTTGGAGAATTTGGGACATCAAGTCGAGAGACGAGGAGATTGATTATGCAGAAGCGCACAATATTCCGCTCAAGATCAACCGCGAGACAAATTATAGCAAAGATAAGAATATTTGGCACCTATCGCACGAAGGACTTGATCTTGAAGATCCTGCTAACGAGCCTATGTACGACAAGATTTTGGAGATGGGCGTGACGCCCGAAAAGGCTCCCGATAAGCCGACTTACGTCACTATTAGTTTTGACAAGGGCGTACCTGTTGCGGTAGACGGCAAGAAGATGAAAGGCAGTGACATAGTCCGCAAACTCAACGAACTCGGCGGCGCGAACGGTATCGGTCTTGCAGATATCGTAGAGAACAGACTTGTCGGAATGAAGAGCAGAGGCGTATACGAGACCCCGGGCGGAGCGATTTTGTACCACGCGCACGAAGTGCTTGAGACGCTGTGCCTTGACAAAGAGACTTCGCATTACAAACAGCAAGTGGCTATCAAATTTGCTGATTTGGTATACAACGGACAGTGGTTTACGCCGCTTCGCGAGGCTTTGAGCGCATTTGTGGACTGCACTCAACAGACTGTTACCGGTGACGTAAAACTCAAACTTTACAAGGGTAATATTACCAACGCCGGCGTAACAAGTCCTTATTCGCTTTATGACGAAGATATTGCGACTTTTGCGGAAGACGAAGTATACGATCAGATGGATTCGCAAGGCTTTATCAATCTATTTGGATTGCCCATCAAGGTCAAGGCTATGATGGACGCAAAGCGTAAGAAATAAAGCAAAAACGCATAAACATTTATATAAAAACGTATAGAAGATAGTTACTTTTTAGGGCAACTATCTTTATACGTAAAAATAAAAGGCTTAAAAGGTATATTATGGCAAAGATGTGGCAAGGCAGGTTTAAAAAAGAATTGGACAGCAAAGTCAACGACTTCAACTCGTCCATATCATTTGACAGCCGTATGTTTGAAGAGGATATTGAGGGCAGCATTATCCACACGAGAATGCTCGGCAAGCAAGGTATCATAAGCGAGTCTGACAGCAAGGTAATTGCAAAAGAACTTGCAAATATCTATGACGATATCAAGAGCGGACAGTTGGAATTTGATATGAGCGCCGAAGATATCCATATGTTTATAGAGCAAGTTTTGACGGAGCGTCTCGGCGAAGTGGGCAAAAGACTGCACACGGCAAGAAGTCGCAACGACCAAGTTGCGCTTGATTTGAGAATGTATCTTCGCAAAGAGATAGACGTCATCGTCGGACTGCTCAAAGGACTTATTGCGTCTCTCGTCAAAAAAGCCGAGGAAAATCTTGACGCCGTTATGCCGGGATATACTCACTTGCAGAGAGCGCAGCCAATAACGTTTGCGCATCATCTTATGGCTTATGTCGAGATGTTCAAGAGGGATATGATAAGAATGTTCAACTGCTTTGATTTGCTGAACGAATGTCCGCTTGGCTCGGGCGCGCTGGCTACGACTACTTACCCTATAGACAGAGAGTTTACTGCAGAGTATCTGGGATTCAAAGGACCAATGCAAAATTCGCTTGACGGAGTTAGTGACAGAGATTATTGCATAGAACTTGCCAATGCCATTGCAATATCTATGATGCATCTATCGCGGCTTTCTGAAGAAGTGGTATTGTGGAGCAGTTGGGAATTTAAGTTTGTCGAACTTGACGACGCCTATTCCACAGGCTCGAGTATAATGCCGCAAAAGAAAAACCCCGATATATGCGAACTCATTAGGGGTAAGACAGGCAGATGCGTAGGCAATCTTACGTCGTTGTTGACAATGATGAAGGGGCTTTCGCTTGCTTACAACAAGGATATGCAAGAGGATAAAGAAGCAATATTTGACAGCGTCGATACTATCAAACTTTGCCTCAGCACGTTGGCGCCAATGATAGATACTATGACGGTGTTGAAGGACAATATGGCAACCGCCGGCAAAAGAGGCTTTATCAATGCCACCGATTGCGCCGATTATCTCGTCAAGAAGGGGCTTGCTTTTAGAGACGCCTACAAAATCACAGGCGCGCTTGTGGCAACTTGCATAGACAAGGGGCTGACGCTTGACAATTTGCCGATAGAGGAGTATAAAAGATTAAGTGATAAGTTTGATACTGACGTATACGATGCGATATCGTTGCAACAGTGTGTGCAAGAGAGAAAAGTCATTGGCGGACCTGCTCCGGAAGCAGTGGCTAAGCATATAGACAAAATAAAAAATACGGTATTAAAAGAAGATGAAGAAGATTAAAGTAGGCATAATAGGCGCGACAGGATATGCGGGAGTTGAACTCGTGAGATTGCTTTCTTTGCATCCGCAGACTCAATTGACGGCGTTGTCGTCAGTGAGTTATGAGGGCAAGAAAATAAGCGAGGTATATCCCAATCTCAAATGTATTTGCGACGATACTCTTCAAAATGAGGATATAATTGATAAATGCGACGTGATATTCACGTCTTTGCCGCACGGCTTGAGCGAGAAGTTTGCAGGCAAGTGCTTGGCAAAAGGCGTAAAAATGATTGATTTAGGCGCGGACTTCCGACTTGACAGCGCGGAAGAGTATACCAAGTGGTACGGTAAAAAATACGAAGACGAGGCTTTGCATACTAAGTCGGTATACTGCATACCTGAATTGCATAGAGCAAACTATACCGGACAACCTATCATAGGCAATCCCGGTTGTTATCCCACCAGCATAGCGTTGGGACTTGCTCCGGCAATAAAATTGGCAGTGGACAATACTATCGTCATTGATTCCAAGTCCGGCGTGACAGGCGCGGGCAGAGGACTTGCCGACAATACGCACTATCCCAACTGCAACGAGGCGTTTGCCCCATATAAAGTCGCAAGTCACAGACATACTCCCGAGATTGAGCAGACTTTGTCAAAACTTTGCGGGAAAAAAGTCAACGTCACTTTCGTTCCGCATCTCTTGCCTGTCAACAGAGGCATAGTCTCGACGATATACTTCAACGTCAACAAGCCTGTCACAGTCAAGGAATTGCGCGAGATATATGCAGATTTTTATAAGAATGAGAAGTTTGTCAGAGTGCTTGAACTTGGCGAAGTTGCCAACTTGCGTAATGTCAAATATTCCAACTATTGCGATATATCGTTGCATTTTGACGAACATACCAATAGAGCAATAGTAGTGTCGACAATTGACAATATGGTCAAAGGCGCGGCAGGACAGGCAATACAAAATATGAATATAATGTTTGGATTGGAAGAGGCGAGCGGATTGGATTATATTCCGCCGGCATTCTAAAGAAAAGAGGTTAATATGAAAAAAATATCAGGCGGTGTTTGCGCCGCTAAAGGCTTTAAAGCCAACGGCATACACTGCGGAATAAGGAAGAATAAGGACAAACTTGATTTAGCGCTCATAACTTGCGACGTACCTTGCGCAGCAGCAAGCGTATATACCAAGAACAAAGTCAAAGGCGCGCCGCTCACAGTGACGAAGAATAATATTTCCGACGGTGTGGCGCAGGCGGTGATTTGCAATAGCGGCAACGCAAATACTTGCAATGCCGACGGTATAGAAAAAGCGCAGACGATGTGCGATCTTGTGCAGAAGCACACCGGTATCAAAGCAAGTGACGTTGTAGTGGCGTCTACCGGCGTAATCGGCGAAACGCTGAATATGCAGCCTATAAGTGACGGTATGCAGCGCTTGACAGAAGGTTTGTCGGAGGCAGGCAGCGCAAATGCCGCTAAGGCCATAATGACGACAGACAGAGTGATGAAGGAGATAGCATATTCTTTTGAACTTGACGGCAAAGAGTGTCATATAGGCGGAATAGCAAAGGGCAGCGGTATGATAAATCCAAATATGGCTACGCTTCTTTGTTTTGTGACGACCGACGTAAATATATCCAGCGAAATGCTGTCTTTAGCGCTTGGCAAAGTAGTCAAAGACACGTTGAATATGGTGTGTATCGACGGAGATACTTCCACCAACGATATGCTTAGCATACTCTCATCTTGTTTAGCAGGCAATGAAAAGATAACGGACAAAGGCAAGGGCTTCAATGAATTTTGCAAATGTCTCAAAAAGATTTTGATCTATCTTGCAAAGGAGATTGCCAAGGACGGAGAGGGCGCGACCAAACTTTTGGAGTGCAAAGTAGTCAAGGCAAAGAATATCAAGTCAGCCAAGGCAATTGCGCAATCGGTCATATCTTCGTCGTTGGTCAAAGCGGCAATGTTTGCATCAGACGCCAACTGGGGTAGAATACTCTGCGCAATCGGTTACACCGACGAGAAATTTGACGTAAGTAAAATCGACGTTGATCTCAAGTCAAGAGTGGGAATGATACGAGTTTGCGAAAACGGCGCAGGCGTACCTTTTGACGAAAGCGTTGCTACCAAGATACTCTCCGAAGACGAAGTATGTATCGTCGTCACTTGCAACTGCGGCGGGGCTAAGGCTACTGCGTGGGGTTGCGATTTGACTTATGAGTATGTGAGGATTAATGCCGATTATCGCACTTGATGGCGAACGCATATATCAGCCGTCTTTTTGTCCTAATGCCTGATACGCCCTCGGGGTCACGTACGGCAAGTACGCTCACCGCTCGGTTGTCGGCACACGGACAAAAATACAACTAATCTCTGCGTTCTAAATTACTAGACGAAATCGCACCAATCTCCAAAGTCTGACAGAGTTAGTTAAGATACAACTAATCTCTGCATTCAAGCAGGCAAAGTCTGATGGAGTAATTATGATAAACTAATCTGTGCGTTCACGCAGGTTTGGGTAAAATATGGGGCGAAAAAACGCACCAATAAGGTATTTGTCATTTCGAGCGTAGTCGAGAAATCTCAATTGTATAAGTGAATTCGACTTAAGTGAAGTGGAGAAATCTCTACCGACTAAAATCTTAACTGTCGCATTGCGACACTATCGGAGGTAAAAATGGACAACATAAGTATGCAAGCCGAGACGCTTGTCAACGCGCTTCCTTATATTCAAAAATACAGAGACAAAATAATCGTCGTTAAGTACGGCGGCAATGCTATGCTCAACGAAGAACTCAAAAAAGCCGTTATGAACGACATAGTATTGCTGTCACTCGTAGGCGTCAAAGTCGTTCTAGTGCACGGCGGCGGTCCGGAGATAAACGATATGCTCAAGAGAGTGGGCAAAGAAAGCAAGTTTATCAACGGCTTGAGATATACCGACGACGAGACGGCAGATATAGTGCAGATGGTACTTGCGGGCAAGGTAAACAAAGACCTTGTCAAACTCCTGTCTGGCGTGGGCGGAAAAGCAGTAGGCTTTTGCGGTATTGACGGCAATATAATCACTGCAAAGAAGAAAGTCGGAGAAGTCGACCTTGGCAACGTTGGAGATATCAAGAGTATTGACGTAGACCCTATTCTTGTGACGTTGGAGAATGACTATATACCTGTCATTGCTACCGTTGCAAGCGGAGAGGACGGCAAGATATACAATATCAATGCCGACACTGCTGCCGCGGCAATAGCGGCTGCTCTTCACGCAGAAAACTTGGTGCTTATGACAGACGTCAGAGGACTTCTTCTCGATAAAGACGACGAAAGTACGCTTATCAGTGAAGTTAAGGTCAGCGAAGTGCCTAAACTTATCAAAAAAGGCATAATCAGCGGAGGTATGATACCCAAGATAGATTGCGTCGTAGAGGCAGTCAGACAGGGTGTCGATCAGGCGGTAATAATCGACGGCAGAATCAAACACTCGATTATTATGGATATGTTGACTAATAAGGGTATCGGAACTTTGATCAAGTAAAACTAAAAGGTAAACCTATTATGAAAAGTATAAAGGATATTGACAAAAAATACGTTATGAACACCTACAACCGCTACGATTTGGAAATCGTAGAGGGTATGGGCGTCAACGCTTATGACGTCGAGGGCAAAGAATACATTGATTTGTCATCTGGCATAGGCGTCAACTCACTGGGTTTTTGCGAAATGGGTTGGGTGGCAAGCGTCACGCAACAACTTTGCAAACTCAATCACGTGAGCAACTTGTTTTATTCTCAACCTGACGCATTGCTTGCCAAGTCTCTTTGCGAAAGGACGGGATACGACAAAGTCTTTTTTGCCAATTCTGGCGCAGAGGCCAACGAGGGGGCGATAAAACTTGCTCGCAAGTATTCTTTTGACAAGTACGGAGAGGGCAGAGCCAAGATAATTACGCTTGTCAATTCTTTTCACGGCAGAACTATGGCTACGCTGACAGCAACAGGACAGGACGTATTTCACAATTACTTTTTCCCTTTTGTCGAGGGATTTGAGTACATTGAAGCAGGCAATCTAAAGGCAGTAGAAGAACTCGTTGCAAAAGGCGGCGTATGCGCGATTATGATGGAACTCGTACAGGGCGAAGGCGGAGTAATTCCTCTTGATAAGGATTTTGTCGACGGCGTGAGAAAGATTTGCGACAAAAACGACGTGTTGATAATTGTAGACGAAGTGCAGACAGGCGTAGGCAGAACCGGTAAGTTTCTTGCGCAGGAGCATTTCGGGCTCAAGGCTGATATCACAACTTTGGCAAAAGGCTTGGGCGGAGGTTTGCCTATAGGCGCGGTACTTGCTGCGGCTAAGTGCTCTGGCACGCTGGGCTTTGGTATGCACGGTACTACTTTTGGAGGAAACCCAATAGTATGCGCAGGTGCAAATTACGTACTAGCGAGAATGGACGAAGACTTTTTGTACGAAGCCGAGCAAAAGGGCGAATACCTGCAAGAAAAACTCGCCGAGATTGACGGAATAGAGCAAGTCAGCGGTCTTGGACTTATGATAGGTTTTAAGGTAAAAGACCAGACGTCTTCGGATTTTGTCAAAGAAGGTATCAAGCGCGGTTTGATAATGCTCACGGCAAAACAAAAGGTGCGTCTTTTGCCTCCGCTTACGATAACTTATAATGAGATAGACAAAGCATTGACAATAATTAAATCAATGTTAAAATAAAATGGCAATGTTCTAACAGAACATCATAGTAGCAACAGAATGTCATTTCGAGCGAAGTCGAGAAATCTTTATCGACAAAAAATAAAACAAACTATATATGAGGTAATATGAAACATTTATTGAAATTATCAGACTTGAGCGAGAGCGAAATCATAGATATTCTCAATCTTGCAGATCAGTTGAAATATGAAAAAAAACACAATATCCCGCACGAATACTTAAAGGGTAAAAGTCTTGGAATGATATTCCAAAAGTCGTCCACGCGTACGAGAGTATCATTTGAGACAGGTATGTATCAACTCGGCGGGCAGGCGCTCTTTTTGTCCAACCGCGATTTGCAAATCGGCAGAGGCGAGCCTGTAGAAGATACGGCAAAGGTATTGTCAAGATATTTGGACGGAATTATGATTCGTACCTTTGAGCAAAAAGAAGTAGAGGACTTGGCAAAGTACGGCACGATACCTATCATCAACGGATTGACGGATTTTGCGCACCCCTGTCAAGTGCTTGCCGATCTTATGACGATTAGAGAGTACAAGGGCGAGTTTGACAATCTCAAATTGACTTTTGTCGGAGACGGCAATAATATGGCAAATTCGCTTATCGTCGGCTGTCTCAAGGTGGGTATGAGCGTGGCTATTGCTTGCCCAAAGACGCATCTGCCTGACAGCGGAGTGCTTGAGTTTGCAAAATCATACGACGAGAAGTTCTTGCTCACAGACGACGTATTGCAAGCGTGCAAGGACGCCGACGTGCTATATACGGACGTGTGGGCGTCTATGGGACAAGAGGGCGAGGCAGAAGAGAGAAAGAAAGCCTTTGACGGTTATCAAATCAATGAGCAGACTTTGGCGGTCGCAAAGAAAGACGCAATGGTACTTCACTGTTTGCCCGCTCACAGAGGCGAAGAAATCACCGCTGAAGTAATTGACAAGCATCAAGAAATATTTGACGAAGCCGAGAATAGATTGCACGCGCAAAAAGCCGTACTTGTCAAATTGATGGCGGACAAATGATTAGACTTGAGGAGAATGCTTACAGAGGTTACTCTCTTTGCAAAATGCAAGAGAGTGACTTTGTCTTTGTCAAGACTTTTCTTGATACCCAAAGGTTGCGACTTGACCAAATAGAGTTCTTTTATCCTTATAAGGACGAAGAATTGCTTGCTGTGTTGACGAGCGGCTGTTTCTGGGGACTGCTTGACGGAGCGAAATTGATTGCCACTTTTGCCATTGATTTTGACGAAGAGTATGCCGCTACACTTGCCAATCTTATCAATTCATTTAATGATATAGGCATAGAGAGGGCATACGAGAGTTCCGGACTTATGGTAGCGGAAGAATATAGGGGACAGGGCATTGCCAAGTATTTGCTCAAGTTGGCGTGCGAAGAAGCGAAAAAAAGACGTGTCGCGATATGCGGTGTAGTTCATACGCAAAACGTAGCGAGTATGTCGGCATTTTTTTCTATGGGCTTTGAAATGAGAGCGACTTGGCGCCTAAGCGAAGGATATGATTTTATATATCTTCTAAAGAGGTTTGACACGGCAGACTTTGATAATGATGGAATAAATTTCCAAAAGGTATTGCAATCGGAAGGGAATTGTGCTAAAATAAAAAATGTGATTGGGGTGACCAACACTCATACAAAAGAGCAAAATGCCTTACTATCCGACGGGTACGTGGGGATAGGTTGCCAAGACACGCAAATTTATTTTAGGAAAAAGGAGTAAAATTATTATGAACAAGAATCAACTCATCGCTGCAATCGCATCAAAGGCAGATTGCTCAAAGGAAGTAGCATCGGCTTGCTGTGACGCAATGCTTGACTGCATTATGGATGCAATGAAAGGCGGAGAAAAAGTTTTGTTGCCAGGCTTTGGCAACTTTGAAGTAAAAGTAAGAGCCGCTCGCGAGGGCATCAATCCCAAAACGCGCGAAAAGATACAAATTCCAGAGGCCAAGGTAGTATCATTCAAACCTGCAAAATCAAGCAAAGATTCACTTTAATATGTCAAACGAAATCACAAGAAAGCAAAAAGCATACAATTTATTCAAAGAAGGATATAATTGTTGTCAATCCGTAGTGCTGGCATTTGAGGATATTCTGCCGTTGGATCGCAAGCAGTTGCTGGGCGTATCTTGCGGTTTTGGCGGAGGCTTTGGCAGGACGAGAAACCTGTGCGGAGCGGTGAGCGCATTTGCAATTGTAATGGGCTTATACTTATCTCATTCCGACGATCCTAAGCACGCAAAAGCTGATATGTATAAGATTTTGCAAGATATGGTAGCAAAGTTTAAAGAACGCAACGGCTCAGACAATTGCGGCGAATTGCTCAAAGAGGTCAAAAATCTCACTTCGGGATATATGCCGCAAGAGAGGGACGAAGAATATTATAAGATGCGTCCTTGCATAAAATTCGTGCTTGACAGCGTTGAGATAATAGAAGAACAGATAAGTTTGTAATATTTTTATGCTGTTGCAATGAAAAATATTGATATAAAAACGCGCTAGATTTATAGCGCGTTTTTTCATTTAGACAAATTATTTAATATTTTATATAGTAATTTTTGATATTCTAAAAAAAGTATACTTTTACTGACTGCCCGCGAAAAGGCATAATTTTTCAATTACATTATACTTCGCGCATCAATAATTTGCAATATTTTTGGGTCAGTAAAAGTATACCTTTTTTGGAAAAGTCTAAGCGCGAATTTATGGCAACGGAGGGAAGATAAATGTTTTTGGATAAACTTTTTAAAAAGAAGACGGAGACGCAAATTGTAAGATTTGAAGGAGGTGAAGAGGACTTGGTATGGCTTGCTCCATACAAGCAAATTCCAGCCAAGAGTTCTTTAGACGTCGTAGTCACGGAGGACTATCAGGCAGAGTGCACCGTTGACGGCTTGCGCAACAGATACAGCGGCGGAAGATTTAATTTAAGCGCGGGCAACAACTCCGCAGACGTAGAAATAGTCTACGTAAGAAAAGAGTCTGTGATTTCATTGAAGTGGGGCACTCCCAATCCCATTGACATACAAGACCCAGTATTTGAGATGCCAATCAGACTTGGCTCCTCGGGAGAAGCAAAAGTGTCTATATGCGATACGCAAGTATTTAGAAAGAAGTTGGTGGCGGGCGCAAGGACTTACACAACAGACGACCTTGCTGATTTTTGCCGTAGTCAAATCGCAGCGCAGTTATCTTCGTCACTTTCGATTATTCTCAAAGAAAACGGTCTAAGTTATTTTGACATAAGCGCTCAACTCATTGCGTTGTCTTATTTGGTAAAGAATAAGATAGAGAATTTTTTCAATGATTACGGACTCAAACTTGAATACTTCATTATGTCTACTGCAAGAATGTGGGACGAAGGGGCGCTTGAGAGACTGACAGCCGACAGAGAATTCAATCGTAGATATAGAGAAAGAGAGGAGATTGCAGACAAGTTGCGCAGCGAGAGGAAGCAAGACGAAAGAGACTCTCTTGACGGACAGTTGGCTATCTTACGCGCGCTTGGCAACTATCAAGCCGAAGTAAACCAAAGCGGAAAAGACACCGTCAGCATCAACATCACTTCGACAGCGCAAAATGCAAAAGTCAACAAGTCGCAATGCAGATTTTGCGGAGCGCCTCTAGAGGGATATGCGGAGTTTTGTCCTATCTGCGGCAACAAAGTAAAAAATTCAGAGGTATCAAAAAATGCTAGATAACAAGGTGTGTAACTGCGGAGGAACATACATAAATAAGAAAGGCAAGTGGGTATGCGATTCTTGCGGTAGACCTATGCCGCAGATATTGGATTCTAGGGAAAACCAACTTTTGGCAGTCGCAGAGGGTAAGTTTGCGCAAGAGAAATTTATTGAAGCCGAAGAACTTTATGCCGATATCGTCAAGAGTTTTCCAAGTTGCTATCCGGCGTATTGGGGACTTACCCTTGCAAAGCACGGAATAAAATACGTGGACGACTTGCGAACAGGCAAAAAAGTCGCCACCTGTTGGGCTCCTGAAATAAGCAGTATAAAGGACGATAAGAATTACAAAAAGGTCTTGGAAATTGCTCCGACGGCAGAAAGAGAGTATTACGAGTCGCAGGGCGAGAAGATAGAGAGTATTCGCAAAGAATGGCAGGAAAAGGCAAAGAAGATCAAGCCGTATGACGTCTTTATTTGTTTTAAAGACACAGACGATGTTACGAGAGGAAGGACGGAAGATTCAATAGAACTGTCAGACTTATACAACAGCCTTACGCGAGATAAGTACAACGTGTTTTTCAGCAGATATTCCCTTGAAGGAATTACGGCGGAAAACTACGAGCCGTACATATTCCAAGCGCTTTCTACCGCCAAAGTAATGATAGTATACGGCTCAAAAGAAGAGTATTTTGAATCCACTTGGATGAAAAACGAGTGGACGAGATTTTTGCATAAGATAGCCGACGGACAGAAACAAAAGAATTCGCTTTTGCCTGTAGTCAAAGGCTGTTCTCCCGCCGCATTGCCGCCCAGACTTCGCTCATTGCAGGTATTGGACGCGGGCAAGAATACTTTCTATAGCGACTTGACGAAATACATTGACAAGGTGCTTGCGACAAGCGAAGATGCAGTAGAGTTGCAACGCAGTAAGATAAAGTTTGACAAGAGACAGGGCGTTAGCAGAGGGCAGGCACGCAAGATTCAGTCCCGCGCCTTGGAAGTGGAAAGCGTAGAAATCGTCTCCGCTCAAGGCGAACAACTTATGAAAGTTATCAACTCTTTTGTGCAGCAAAAGCAATTTGAAAGAGCAGAGAAGTTTTGCGATGCTTGGATAAGGTCAAATCCGACCAATTACAGAGATCTTGAAGAACTCGTTCAGACGATATTGAATTCAGAGCATATAGCATTGGCAAGAAAATACACAGGGTATCTCATAGACAATGCTCCTAATAGAAAGAAGCCTCAACTTTGGGCGCTTATGCTCGCCGACGGATATACAAATATTGGTGATTGGGCAGAAGGAGGGGTATGCGAAAAGCACGTCAATTTTGAGTATATGCAAAGAGTGTTGGCTTTGATATCTCAAAGCGAGATATCTGTGCTTTACGCATATTATGACGGTATTGCGCAAATAAATACGTTTGACGCCGACGTCAAGAATATGATTCTATATGCGTTGGAGTTTGACGCTGATGTCAAAAAAAAGAATGCTTTTCTCAATGCGCTTGTCAAAAAAGCAATAGAAGATACGTCGGACAATTTTGCATACTTTGAATTTATTATTTCATTGTTGGACAATGCAAGATACAAAAGCGCGCTTAATAATTTCGTAGAGAACTACGGCAACGCTGCAAATCTATCTGCGTTAAAAACAGTTTTGCCAGAAGCCGCGTCAATCTTTTTGCAGGCTTTGCAAAAGGTCTTGCCATTGACTGAAGGCAAGTTGTATTTCAGAGCGCAATGCGCGATAATTAGAATATTATTTGAAAGCGATCTTTACAGTGAAGGCGTTGACGAAACTCAAAAGATGCTTGGATATGCCGAGAACGAAGACGAGTATTCTCAATTGCTTGCCGACGTGCTTGAGTTTGCGCTGAAGAATATTACCGCTCAAAACTTAGAATACGTAGACGAAGACGTATTCCGCTTGTTGGGATTTTTGAAAGACGACAAAGAGGATGAGGAGTTTTATTTTGGCGAACTTGCGCAAATATGTCTTGACGCAAGATATAAAAAAGGAGCGGAGAGATACGCCAAATTGTTGCTTGGTTGCTCAAGTGACGGAAAGTATGACGGATATTATTATCTGATGCTTTTGGCGCTTGATTGCTATTGCGACAGTGACGTCGCAAGGCTTACCGTAGATATTGCCGATACCGAAGGATATAACAATTGGCTTGCCAACTGTGACGAAGACCAAATCAGTCAAGTCACTAATTATCCTATGGAAATAGACGAACTCAAAGTATTGCAGCGCAAAGAATATGAAAGACAGGTTGCGGAGAATAAGGCGCAAAAGAAAGAGAATAAAATAAAGTCGCGTCAAAAAACCCTTTCTATACTTATGGCAATCTTAGGTGTGATTTCTTTAGCGTTTAGTATAATTTCAACAATAAAATATTTTGCTTCGCCAGTATCGACAGGTCAAAGCGACAACGGAACGGGCAATGGAATGCTTGTGCTTATGTTGCTTTTGTTTCCTACGTTTTTTACACTTATTGGAGCAGGTGTATTGCGATTTTCAAAAGACAACGCAATATCAGATAAGTTTAGTTTGAAAAAAAGAAAAGTAATATGCTGTGTATTGATTTTTCCATTACTTATTGCCAATGTGTTGTTGTACACGTTGGATATTGGAAGATATAAATACGTGGACGATATATTCTACGTGAAACAAGAATTTGACGGTACACAAACTTTATATGAGATTGACTTGAGCAAACCTCACGAAAGTACGTTGATGGTGCCATCTTCTATAGACAAAATATCCGCTACTATTTTCAATAAGAGTTATGTCGACTATCTTATTATACCAAAGTCGGTAAAGGAGATTGAAGCAAAAGCATTTTATGGTTGTAAAAAGTTGGTGATATATTGCGAGGCAGAGGAAAAGCCCGAAGGTTGGGATTCTACCTGGAATGTCTACAAAGATGACGCGATATGGTGGTCAAACAACAATCTCCATTATTGTACTACGTATTGGGGATATAAAATGCAAGATGAAGTAGATAAAGACGGCAACGTAATATTCAAAGCAAATGGCATTGATTATAAAATTGTTGACGGTAATGCGGTTGTGAATAAGCAATCGACGGATATTAGCGGAGAAGTGACTGTACCTGCTCAAGTAACGTATAACGGCAAAACTTATACCGTATCGGGTATGGTATCGTCGGCATTTGCTGGTTGTAATGAATTGACAGAAATAAATTTAGAATGCAGCGCATTAGAGATACCGGAAAAGGCTTTTGAAAATTGCTCTAGTTTGGAAAAAATAAATTTTACGAGCACGGTTACAAACATTGGTGACAGGGCTTTCTACGGTTGCAAGTTTTCTTCTTTTAATACAAGCGCCTCGACAATTGGGGTAGAAGCATTTGCGAATTGTCTCAATCTAACTTCGTTTTCTGCTACAGGCACCGATGTCATTATCAACAATTCTGCGTTTAAAAATTGCAGAGCGCTTACTACCGTATCGTTGGGCAATACCAAAACTGTGGGCGCGTCGGCTTTTGAGAATTGCGTCTCACTTTCAAACATCACTATTACAGACGGAGTGGAAAGTATTGGAGCAAAAGCCTTTGCAGGCTGTGTCAAACTTAAAAAAGTCATTATTCCGTTGAGCGTTAATAATATGGGAGATAGCGCGTTCTTCGGGTGCGCTTTGATAGACGTATATTGTAGAGCAACAAGTCTGCCTGACGGGTGGAATATCAATTGGGATAATTACGATAATTCTTCAAGAATCTCTGTCACTTGGGATTATAGAGGATATTAAAAAGTCAGTTAAATTTGAGTGTGTGTAAAATAAGGCAGGTGTAAGTCCTGCCTTATTTTGTTGTTTTATATTTTTATTATAAATCTACGACGTTGAATTGCCTTATAATTTTGACAGCAAATCTTTGAGCGCTCTTGAACGGTGAGATATCGTATTCTTTTCTTCCATTACGGCTTCGCCGAAAGTCTTGCCGAGTTCGTCACTCAAGAATATCGGGTCGTAGCCAAAACCGTTTGCGCCTCTATATTCGTCAATTATTTTTCCGTACGTTCTGCCGCTTCCGCTGACATAACTGCCGTCGGGGTAGCAAAGCACTACCACGCTTTGGAAATAAGCAGTTCTGTCAACTTTGTTGCCGTCTTTCTCTAATGCGTGAAGTTTTGAGAGCAACTTTTCGTTGTTGTTTTTGTCGTTGCAAGGTTCTCCCGCGTATCGAGCGGAGTAGATATTGGGTTCGCCGTCTAGAGCCTGAACACAAATTCCGCTGTCGTCACCTATTGCGGGCATACCTGTCATTTTGGCAATAGTGCTTGCCTTTATGTAAGCGTTTTGTTCAAAGGTCGTTCCGTTTTCTTCGATTTCGATTTCAATGCCAAGGTCTTTGAGTGTGAGTATATCCTCAAATTTGCCCGATAGCATAGCCTTTATTTCAATAAGTTTGTGTTTGTTGTTGCTTGCAAGTACCGCTTTCATTTATTCTCCTTTGTTTTTCTTTGGTTTTGCCGTCACAAATTCCACTACGAGAGAAGGGTGTTTTTCTCTCAACTTTTCTATTATTTCGTCAAAATACTTGCTGTTGCAATTGACGTAGACGACGTCTGCATTGACTCCGGTCTTGGAGTCTTTTACCATACCGCGTCTTTTGACTTTGTAGTATATCAACATAAATTCGCCTTTGGCGTCCATATTTATTACTATTATATCTTCATACTTGACGCGCTCGATTAAGAATCCCATCACGTAATACATTGAGGTTTTGCCAAACGACAGACCGCAGATAAAGACGAATACGCAGAGCAATACTATCACGACAGCCATAATTACGACAGCCACCGTGTCTTCGATTTGGTGATACGACGTCAAATTCCCGACTCCTGCAATGCCCAAAATCTTGACAATCATAAAAATTAACAATATAATGATTGCTAGTATGGAAAGGGCGTATATCCAAGATTTTTGTTTAAAGGGATAAAATTTTTTCATACTTTAATTATACACACAAAATAAGATATGTACAACTAAAATAAGGAAATTATGCTGTTTAGAGCAATTAAGGACGAAGACTTTTTAAGCATTGCAAATATTCAAAGACTCACCGACTACGACGGCAGTGAGTATTCTCTGCTTTATCTCAAAGGCTGGGATTTTTTCAACTATCCGAGTATGCAGATAGCGCAAGAAGACGGAGTGATATATCTTCGTTTCAAGCCGCACGATAAGTTCAACGACGAAGGCGTAGGGGACGGACGCATATATCTGCCGCCGCTTTGCTCTTTGGACAAAATCAAAGAGGCGTACGCTAATATCGCAAATCAGTGTAAGGCGGATGGGGAGAATATGTACGTAATGTCCACGCCGGCGCAGTACGTAGAAATATTGGGCGAGGATTACGAATACTTGGAAAATGCAGACTACGCCGAGTATCTATACAATCCTCAAAGTCTTATGACGTACGCGGGTAAAAAACTCCATTCCAAGCGAAATCACGTCAATAATTTTGTCAAAGCGTATGCTCCCAACCAAGAGGGAGGTTGCGTATTCCGCTCGTACGTAGCGCAAGACAAAGACAAGGTCTTTGCGTTTATCAACGGTTGGGAAGAGAGCAAAGAGTTTGACGACGAAGAATACGACGATATGGCAAACAACGAAGAGTACGTAATTGCTCTGGCGCTCAAAATGGTGGAGAAATACGACTCTTATTTTGCCGACGTGATAGAGTATCAAGGTAAGATAATAGGGTTTTCTTTGGGAGAGATTACTCCGTCTAGCGTGGGTATCACGCATATTGAGAAGGGAGATATAGAGTATGACGGAGTATATTCCTATCTCTGTCAGGCTTTTGCTCAAAAGCATTACGGCGAAGTGAGAGTTGTCAACAGACAGGAGGATATGGGATTGGAGGGACTGCGAAAGTCAAAACAATCTTATCACCCGATAGGTTTTTGTCGCAAGTTTGCCGTAAAAAAAGCCTGCAAGTGAGAGGGGCATAGACTTGCAATATATCGCAAATTGATATATAATTAAATAAGTATAACGAAATATTAAATACAAAGAATAAATTACTTGGAGTAAAATACAAAATGATAGAACTAAAGCAAGCGAATTATTATTTTGACGGAAAGTTCGTCTCTTTGGACGAATTGAAAGCAATGGGAATTGACGCAAAAGCCATTGACGAAGCCTATAAAGGCACTATGGCTTACGGCATTTTGGCAAAGCACAACACTTTGCCTGTCACGCAAAAGGGGCAGCCGCTGCAAATCAAGTTTGACGCGTTGGCGTCTCACGATATCACCTACGTGGGAATTATCCAGACGGCAAAGGCGAGCGGGCTCAAAGAATTTCCCATACCTTACGTATTGACCAACTGTCACAATTCGCTTTGCGCCGTCGGCGGTACGATA
>JAIDUV010000023.1 GCA_029060025.1 Clostridia bacterium
CGCATAGAGGGGTTTCCTTTGCGCTATGCTTCAGTAGTAAGGACGTATTATATTGTCTCCTCAAGCGTAGTCGAGAGATCTTATTCGCTTATACTGTTGAGATTTCTCCATTATGCTTCGCTTCAGTCGAAATGACAAAACAATATCCGCTTAAATAAAAGATAATAGAGAAAAAATAATAGATTGGATAGAGACCGCTCCACTGCGCTCGAGGTGACCATTATTTATTCAATATTCACTTCCTTATTATTTTAATAAATTGTAATAGTCCTGTCTATGTGGTATAATTAGAAATACTATAGCGAGAAGGATTATGTTTAAAGAAAATACACCAACTTTATATACAGAAAGATTGATTTTACGAAAATTTACGGATAAAGACTTGGACGATATGTTTTTGCTTTACAGTGACGAAGAAGTCAACAGGTTTTTGCCGTGGTATCCAATGAAGACAAAAGAGGAAGTCAAGAAGTATTTGTATGACGCTATTTTGCCTTTTTATGAGAAAGACGTTGCTTACAGTTATGCAATAGCGCAAAAAATTGACGACAAGGTGATAGGGTACGTTCATATCAATGATATCGGTGATAGCAATGATATGGGGTATGCTTTGCGCAAGGAATTTTGGCGAAAAGGTATTGTCAGCGAGGCTTGTTTGGCAATTTTGGAGAGGCTAAGGCAAGTAAGTTTTCCATTTATTACGGCAACGCACGACGTCAATAATCCCCATAGCGGTGACGTAATGAAGAAGATAGGTATGACGTATCGCTATTCTTATCAAGAGCGGTGGCAACCCAAAGATATTTTAGTTACGTTTAGAATGTATCAAATTGATTTATGCGCAGACAACGGCACGTATATAGGATATAAAAATAGATATCCGCATTTTATAGAAAAATTGGATTAGCGAACCTAAAGTTGAATACACTTGATTGCAAAATCTTGATTTCTATCTAAGCATTATGATATAATATCAAAAAAATTATATGGGGTTTTACTATGGAAGAAGAGCGCAACGACGCATTTGAGACTATTCAAGAAGACGAAGTCACTACAGACCAAATTGCGATAGAAGACGCAAGCAAAGAAGAGTTGGTAAAAGAGAAAAACAAACTTGACAAGTTTTTTGGAATAACAAAAAGCGGCTCAACTTTCAAGACGGAGATTATTGCCGGTTTGACGACATTTATGTCAATGGTCTATGCACTGCTTGTCGTACCCGGTATGTACGGAGATAGCGTGACGTTTGGAGCAGTTTACATAGCCACGGCATTGGGCGCTATCGTTGGCACAATGCTTATGGCATTTCTTGCAAAAATGCCGCTTGCGCAGGCGTCGGGTCTTGGCGCAACTGCATACGTGAGCGGGACTTTGCTTGCAAGTGAAATAGGACTTACTTACGCCAATGCTATGATATTTGTACTTTTAGACGGCGTAATATTCATATTATTGACGGCTACCGGATTGCGCAAGAAAATTCTCAAGGCTATTCCGGAGGAAGTAAAAATCTCCATACCGGTGGGTATAGGTCTATTTATTGCATTTATAGGTTTCAACAATGCAGGACTTGTCAATATCTCCAACGCAGGCATTGGATTTGCATCTTTCAACGTATTGAGCGGCAAATTGTCTTATCTTGGCGCGACGTCTGCGGTAATTACTTTGATAGGCGTGATTGCCATAGCAATACTTTGCAAAAAGAATATCAAAGGCGGAATTTTGTGGGGTATGTTGGGCGCAACGGCGCTATATTATATCTTTGCGGGACTAGGTTGCGCGTGGAAAGACGAAGCGTGCTTAAATCTATTTCAAAATTTTTCGATAGAAAATCCATTTGCCGCTTTTGCAAGTTGGGGCAAAGAATCGGTAGGTCAAGTCTTTGCCAACGGCTTTAATTTCTCAAAATATTTGGGTATTGAGGGCAACAATGCAGGCTCGCTTGTAGTGCTCATACTTACTTCGGCGTTATCACTTTGTATGATAGATATGTTTGACACCATTGGCACGTTGTACGGCGCTTGTTCAAAGGGCGGTCTTGTTGACAAAGATGGCAATCCGTTGAGAATGAATCAATGTATGCTGTCCGACGCCATTGCAACTTGCGTAGGCTCGGTATGCGGAGCAACGACGGTTACTACTTACGTTGAGGCATCGTCAGGCGTTGCCGCAGGTGGAAAAACCGGTTTTACCGCTTTGGTTACAGGAATATGCTTTTTGTTTGCAACTTTCTTGAGTCCGATTGCTCAAATCATTCCGTCTGCAGCCACTTCAGCCGCGTTGATATGGGTCGGAGTATTGATGATGTCTTCTGTGAAAGATATTGAATGGAGCAATCCTGCGGCGGCATTGCCTGCGTTCTTGACGATTGCAGTAATGGCATTTGGATATTCAATTTCTTTTGGTATTGGAGTAGGACTAATATCTTGTGTGATAATCAAGATATTTACAGGCAAGGTCAAAGAAATATCAATAGTTACGTGGGTAATTTCAATACTGTTCCTTTTGATGTTCTTGCTTACCAATTAAGAATGATATAGACCTCTCGACTACGCTCGAGGTGACAGGGCGTGCGTCACAACCTAAATATACGCAATGACTTTGGCAAGCAAAGTAATTGCTAAACGTACGGTTGTACTTCGCCCTACCGACCAAACGAAAATGTCGCAAGGCTCCATTTTGTCGGTACTAATTAAAATGATAAAATATCCGACACTATTCAATATTTATACATTATTATTTTGTCATTTCGACTGGAGCGAAGCGTAATGGAGAAATCTCAAACCTAATTTAAATAATATAAAATTGCAACGCAAATAAAAGCGTTGCAATTTTTTATTCAACTAAAATTCTAATTTAATGCCGATTTTTCACAATTCCAAAAAAAGTAT